>JBOHSO010000277.1:0-6162 GCA_050921685.1 Gemmatimonadales bacterium | reverse complement strand
GAGCTCGGGCCAGTCCCAGCCGGGCGGCGCGGCCGCCGCCGCCAGGGTGACGGCGGGCGCGGCGGAGTCCGGCTGGGCGGAATCGGGCTTTGCGGTGGCGAAGTAGAGATTGAAGCTCAAGTCGGCGAACCCCCCAAACACGAAGCCGTCGCCGCCATCCACAAATTGCGGGTCGAACGCGCCGTTCAGCGCCGCCGTCTCGCGCCGGCCGGTGCCGGTTGAATCCACCGAGTAGATTTGCGGCGTCCCGTCGCGGTCGCTCGTGAACCAGATGCGCTCCGTCGCCTTCGACCAGCGCGGCGCTTCGTCGCGCCAGTCGCCGTAGGTGAGGTACCGCACCGCGCCGCTCGCCAGGTCGAGCAGGAAGAGGTTGAGGCCCCCTCTCGGTCCCGACGCCGTCCGGTCGGAAGCGAACACGACGGCCCGTCCATCGGGGCTGACGGCGGGGTCGAGATCCTCGTACCGGTCCGCGGTGAGTCGTTCCAGCCGGCCGTCGGGGAGCCACAACCGGTACAGGTCGGAGGTGCCCGACACCGCCAGCCCGCTGAACACGACGCTCTGTCCGTCCGGCGCCCAGGAAGGCGAAAGGATCGAGACCAGCTCCGGGAATTGATAGCGCCCCGCCAGTCGGCCGGCGCGCAGGTCCCAGAAGATCAACGCGTCCCGGGACTCGAAGCGGCTGCCGAACACCGCCACCCCGGCGGGACTGACGTCGAGGCGCGAATCGAAGAAATGAAACGACGCAAACTCCGGCGTGCGCTCACCTCGCACAACCACCCGGCTGCGCTCGTCGTGGAGCGCACGGCTGTAGATGCTCGCATACCCGTCGGCCGGCGAAAAATAGAGCACGCGCACCGTCGTGTCGTCCGGCAGGCGAAACGCGGTCGGTTTGATGGCGAATCGCGTCAGCAGCCGCGTGGTGAGCGCGAGCGGCTTGGTGGCATCCACGTCCGGGTAGTACCGCCGGCGCATCCAGAACTGCCATTCGTCGGAGAGCTGGACGAGGGAGCGACCGTACAGCTCCTGCAGCGCCGCCTCGAACCTGGGGTACTTCCACCGGTCATGGTACAGGGCCGCCAGGCGCCAGTCGCCGTACGTGGTGCCGAGGTAGCGCACGATGCTGCCGCCGATCGGGTAGATGATGCCGCCGCCCGCGTAGGCGAGCTGCGGCAGCGTCGGGAGCCGGCCGGAGACCGTGAGCTCCCGCAGGATCATCTCGTCCTGCGCATCCTCGCCCGCTGAGAAATACTCGGCGATGCCCTCGCTGAACCACAGCGGCGGGGTCGCCTGCGCCACGCGCGGATGCCGCAGGAACGTCTCGCTGGCGAGGCTGAGCTGGAAGACGTGTACCAGCTCGTGACGCAACGTGTGGCGGAACTCCGCGTAGCTCCCCGTGAACGGCAGCGTCACCCGACGCTTCAGGAAATCGGTCACGCCCAGCAGGCCCTCCGGCGGGGCGAACGGCAGAATGTTCGTCTGCTCGAAATCCGTGTGCGAGGCGTACACGATCAGCGGAATGCGCCGTGGCACCGCGTGACTGAAGCGGCGCTCCAGCACGGTATAGCTCTCCTCGGCGTAGGCGAGCGCCAGCCGGGCGAGCTCCGCCGCCTCGGGATAGAAATAGAGGTCGACGTGCTCCCCCCGCAGCACCTGCCAGGCGAAACTCTGGTACTGGACCTTGTTCTGCCCGAAGTAGCCGAACTGGGCCGCCGCCCCGGCAGGGGCGGCGGCGAGCAGCAGCGCGAGCGACAGCGGCGTGCGCATCACCGGTGAACGCTCCGAATCCGGTCGCCCTGCCCGATTTGCTGCAGCACTTGCACGTCACCGGTCACGCGGCCGAAGACTGCGTACGTGCCGTCCAGGTGGGGCTGTGTGGACGACGTAATGAAGAACTGGCTGCCACCGGTATCGGGACCGGAGAGGGCCATCCCCACCGTGCCTCCGGCATAGCGCACCGGGTTGACCTCGTCGCGCAGCACCGTCCCGGGGCCGCCCCATCCGTCACCCCGCGGGTCGCCCGCCTGCACCACGAAATTCGGCACGACGCGGTGCCAGCGCTGGCCGTCGAAATAGCGTCGATCCACCAGCGCCAGGAACGCGGCGACGGTGAGCGGCGCCTCACCGGGCAGCAGCTCGACATCCAGCGCGCCGCGATCGGTGTCGATCGTCACGCGCGGGTTCGGTTGTCCGAGCAGTGCGGGCAGCAGATAGCGCCGCACGACCTCACGGTACTCGGCGTCGCTCTTTCCCGTGACGATCGGCCCAATCCCGTCGGCGCCGGTGCCCCCTCCCCACGCCTCGACCGCTTCCGGGAGCCGCTCGGCGGCGAAGCGGCGCACCAGGTAGTCGTCGGGACGCGGCGTTCCGCTCACAAAGCTGCTCAGCACGCGCAGCCGACCGGCGGTGCTCCCGTGCGCGATCGCGGCGAGCGCCCCCACCGCCGACAGTCGGGCGTCGTCGAAGGGATCGTCCGAGGCCCGGCGGTAAGCCGCGACCAGTCGGTTCACGTCCTCGGGATCGGGTGCCCGGGCCAGCAGGTCGGCGGCGACGCTGCGCACCGCCGGATCCGGGTGGTCGAGCAGCGTGTGAGCGCGACCCAACAGCGCGGCGTCGCTGTCGGAGGCCACGCGCGCCAGGCCCTGAAGCGCCAGCGCCACCACCCGGCCGTCAGAGTCGGCGAGCAGTCCCTCGAGGCGCGACCGGTTGCGCGCCACGGTGAACGCCTCGGCGGCGACGCCGCGCCAGCGCCACTCCGGATCGGCGGCGACCCCGCTCGCCGCTGCGCTGCCGGCGGCGCTGTCGGCTTCGGCGAGGGCGATGATCGCCTGGCGCCGGAGCGCGAATGTGGGGCTGCCCACCAGGCGTCGCAGCGCCTCGACCGCGGCTGCTCCCCCCAGCATGCCGAGCGTGGTCTCGGCCTGGACGACGACGCCGAGCGTCGCGTCGGCGAGGGCCGCGATCGCCGCCGCGGCCAACGCCGAGTCGCCGCGGAACGAGGCGAGGGCGCGCAGGGCGTTGATGCGCACCGGGACATGCTCGTCGTTGACGAGTGCGCGCAGCCGGGCCGCCAGCGCCCCCCGACCCAGCCGGCTCGAATCCGCGAGCGCCGCCGACACGCCGCGAGCCGCCACGGCCCGCACGTCGGCCGACTGGTCGCCGAGCGCTCGGAGTAGCACCGGCTGGGCGGCGACGCTCCGGAGCCGCGCCAGCGAATAGAGTGCGCGCCAGCGGACCGGTTCGTCGGCATGCTGCGCGTAGTTGAGCAGGACCTGCGTCGGTGCGCGCGTGTCGAGGCGCCACGCCTCGAGCAGCGCCGTGGTCGCCGTGGGCGGCACGCTCTGGTCGAGTGGCGCGCCCTCGAGCACCAGACGGATGGCACCGGCGCCCGCGTCCCCGCCGATCTTCGCGAGCGCCGTGACGGCCTCGGTTTCGGGGCTGCCCTGGGCGCCCGGTGGGGCGCTGCGCACCAACGCGAGCAGCGGCTCCACGGCGCGCGCGTCTTTGAGCAGTCCGAGCGCGAACGCGGCCGCCGCCCGCACGGTGGCGTTCGAATCGGCGAGCACCGGTAGCAACAGCTCGATGGCCTGGGGGTCGCCGATGCGACCCGCGCCGAGCGCGGCTTGGCGACGGACGCCGATGTCGTCGGATTGGAGCGCCTGGCGGAACACCACGGGGTCGAACTGGCGCGCGTCGGCGTGTGCCAACAAGCGCGCGAGCAGGCCGACCACCGCTTCGTCCTGCGCCACCTGCGCGGGCACCGGCGGCGGGAGCGCCGCGAGCGCGGCGACGAGGCTACAGGCGAACCGGATCCGGGGTCGCATGCAGTCGCTCCATCGCGTGCTCCGGGATGCGGGCCGGTGCGTGCCGGCGGTCCAGCGCGATGAGGCCGGTCTCGGCGGTGGCGAGGAGGTCATCGGTGGCGGCACGCTCCACGGCGAAGCCGAACACGACCCGGCGGGAGGTGAGGTCGCGCACCCAGCACCGGACCCGCACCAGATCGTCGTACCGGGCGGGCCGGCGGTACCGGATGCGCGCTTCGGTCACCGCGAGGAACGCGCCCTGGTCTTCCATGTCCTTGTAGGTCACCCCGGTTTGGCGCAGGTGTTCCGTGCGCGCCATGTTCAGCCAGATGAGGTAGTTCGCGTGGTAGACGAACCCCATCTGGTCGGTTTCGGAGTAGTTGACGCGGTGCTCGATGAAGCTGATGGGGCTGGCGGCAGTATCCAGAGGTTACTCGCCGTAAGGAATCCAGATGTTCTTCACCTGCGTCGCGTGACGCAGGAATTCCCGTCCCTCCCCCTGCTGGAGGTCCGGCCAGTCGCGCGCTCCCGGAAGCCAGGTGCGCTTCATGTTTCCGGCGGAGGCCGCTTCGACCGCGCGAGCCCCGGCCGCGCTGCCGCAGAACCAGACGGCGTCCACGTCGAGGTGCTCGGCCAGGATCGCCGCCAGCGCCTCCTTGTCGCCCGTCACGATGTTCACCACTCCCCCCGGGAGATCCGACGTCTCGAGCACGCTGTAGAAATCGGTCGCCGAGAGCGGATGGGCGGCGGACGGGAGCAGGACCACCGTGTTGCCCAAGGCGATCGCCGGGGCGACGAGCGAGACGAACCCCAGCAAGGGGGAGGTCTCCGGAGCGGCAATGCCGATCACGCCGAACGGCTCATTCATGGCCAGGGTCACGCCGCGAATCGGCACGTGGTGCACGGCCCCGTCGTATTTGTCGGCCCAGGCGGCGTAGGCGAACAGCCTCACGATGGTCGCGTCGACCTCGCGCCGGCTCGCCGCAGGCGGCCCTCCCGTCATCGCGGCAATCCGGGTCGCGAACTCCTCCACCCGGGTGGACAGGTTCTCCGCGATGTAATACAGGATCTGCGCCCGGGTGTGACCGGCCCCGCGCCCCCAGTCGCTCGCCTGGTGGGCCGCCTCGACCGCCTCGCGCAGGTCCTTGCGATTCCCCTCCCCCACTTCACCAAGCGGCGCCCCCGACGGCGAGCGGATCTGGCGGCTGTAGCCCTGGTCGGGACGGACCTGTTTCCCACCGATGAACAGTTTCGGCGTCCGGTCGATCGGCGGAAGCGTCGTCGCTTGCGGATTGCCAATTGCGGATTGCGGACTCTCGTCCGCCGCACCGCTCACCACATCATTCCGCAATCCCGAATTCGCAATCTCCAATTCCAGGTACTCCCACATCCCTTCCCGGCCACCTTCCCGACCGAATCCCGACTCCCGGTACCCGCCGAACCCCGAGGCCGCGTCGAACAGGTTGGTCGAGTTGATCCAGACCACTCCGGCCTTGATCTTCGGGGCGACGTCGAGCGCGAGGTTGATGTTCTCGGTCCACACGCTCGCCGCGAGACCGTAGGGCGTGTTGTTGGCCAACGCGACTGCCTCGGCCGGCGTGCGGAATGTCATCGTGACGAGGACCGGCCCGAAGATCTCGACCTGCGCGATGGTCGCGGCCGGCGCAACCCCGGTGAACAGCGTCGGCGGATAGAAATAGCCGTCCGTGGGACAGGCCCACGAGGGCTGCCACATGCGCGCGCCCTCGTCCACGCCCTGCTGGACCAAGCCGCGGATGCGCTCCAACTGCACCGGCGCCACGATTGCCCCCATGTCCACCGCCTTGTCGAGCGGCGCCCCCACCCGGAGCTTCTCCATCCGGGCCCTGAGCTTCTGCACCAGCCGCTCCGCGATACCCTCTTGCACGAGCAGCCGTGAGCCGGCGCAGCACACCTGACCCTGGTTGAACCAGATCGCGTCCACCACGCCTTCGACCACACTGTCCAGGTCCGCGTCCTCGAACACGATAAACGGACTCTTCCCGCCCAGCTCCAGCGTGAGCTTCTTGCCGCTTCCCGCCGTCTGTTTGCGGATGATCCGGCCGACCTCCGTCGAGCCCGTGAACGCGATCTTGTGGACGTCCGGGTGCTCGACCAGCAGCGCGCCGGTGCGGCCGTCACCGGTGATGACATTCAGGACGCCGGGGGGGAGCCCTGCGGCGTGCGCGAGCTCGGCAAAGCACAAAGCGGTGAGCGGCGTGAACTCCGCCGGCTTCAGCACGACCGTGTTTCCGGCCGCGAGCGCCGGCGCGATCTTCCACGCCAGCATCAGGAGCGGGAAGTTCCACGGGATGACCTGGCCGCAGACCCCGACCGGCGCCCA
>JBOHSO010000276.1:0-1987 GCA_050921685.1 Gemmatimonadales bacterium | reverse complement strand
GTCGTGCGCCCGTTCGGCGAGCGCCGCCGGCTCGACGGCGGCCAGCGCCCGAACGGTCGGCGCGAGGAGCGCGCACAGGTGCGCCTCGAACAGCATCTTGGTGAGCCGCGGGGGCCCCAGCATTTCGTAGGCGACCGATCGAGCCCCACGCGCCCGTTCGAGCGCGTCGAGCCGATTCAGCGCGTGCGCGCGCAGCACCCCCGCCCGGTAGGTGGGGCCGGCGGTCGCGCTGTCGAGCGCGGCGATGATGTCGCGCCCTGTGGGTCGCCCCTCGAGCTCGAGCACGACGTAGTCCGCCACCTCTTCGGGCGTAATGAACTCCATTTGGCCCAGCGCCGTCACGGTGGCGAACTCGTCCCGGGCGAACAGGCCGTTCTCCCCGGTGTCGATGAAGACGCCTTCGAGGACGCGGCCCAGGTCGCGCCACACCGGGACGCCGTCCTGGAACGCCTGGGCGAGCGGCACCGGCTCGGCGCAATCCACCAAGGCGATCGGCTTCCCTTTGCGCCACACCGGCCCGACGCCGATCTCGCGCCAGGCGATGGTCGCGGTCGGCTTGATCTCGATCGTCGCCGGCGCGCCGGGGGTGCGTCCCATGAGGAAGAGCAGGAGCGACTGCGCCCCCGCGACGGCGGACTTGGTCATCAGCGTCCGGCTGGGGCGCTCCTCGGAGTGGGTGTAGGGAACGTTGAACCCCATCCCGCCGGTCCCGCTCGTGCCGATCTTCACGTAGGCGCGGGTGCTCGCGCGACGGAGCCCCTCGACCATCAACTGCATGTGTCGGATGAGCTGCGGCATCGTGAGCGTGAGGAGGTGAGTCTCGACCGCCGTCACATCCGCCGCGCCCGCCCGCGCCAGCGCCAGAAGGTCGCGCGCACTCTGAAAGGTATCTTGATACGCGAACGCCGTGGCGGTGTTGATGCTGTCCACCACGGCGTCGGGCTGGTATCTGGCCAGCAGCTGACACAGCAAGCTGCGCTCGAGCACCTCTTCCGTCAGATCGCCGAGCAGGTCGTTCAACAACAAGGCCCGGTGTGCAGGATCGGCGAGCATGACGGACCGCTCCAGCCGCGCGACCGAGGCGGGCAGGAACACGTTCCCCCACTCGACGTCGACGGCGGCGGCGCCGCGGTACGCCTCGAGCGCCCGAGCCGCCGCGCGCACCTCGTCTTCGTAGAGGGCTACCAGCACCAATCGCTTGGGCGCCTTGTCGAGCAGTCGCCGGGCCATCGCCTGTCCGACGAGCCCACTGCCCCCCAGCATCACCACCGTGGTGTCACGCAGCTCCATTCAGAGCCTCGATCGCTTCGATCTCGCGGCGCGTCAACGGGCGGTGCCGCCCCTCCACCAGGGTTCCGAGCCCCACCGGTCCGTACCGGATGCGGTGCAGCCATTCGACCTTGAGCCCCAACGCTTCGGCCAGCCGCCGCACGATGCGGGTGCGCCCCTCGGCGAGGGTCAACTCGAGCTCGACACTCTTCCCCGCCGGGCGCACCCGGGCCCGGACCACCCGGACCGGTCGGCCGTCGATCGGGATCGGCTGCGCGAGTGCGCGCTCGATCAGGGCGGCAGGCCGGCCGTGGACGCGCAACAGGTACGCCCGCGACACGGCGAAGCGCGGGTGCATCAGCCGATGCGCGGCGCCTCCGTCGGTCGTGAGCAGCAGCAATCCCGACGTCATGACGTCCAGTCGTCCAACGTACGTGAGGCCCGGGACCCGCGGGAGGAGCTGGTAAATGGTGGGCCGGCCGGTGGGATCCCCCCGGGTGACGACGTACCCGATCGGCTTGTTCAGGGCGAGCCACACGGCGCGCGTGGCGAGCCGCACCGCGCCCCCATCAACCGTGATGCGCTGGCGAGCGGGATCGACGCTCGATCCCAGAGTCGCGACGGCGCCGTCCACGCGGACGCGGCCCGCCCGGATCAGCTCCTCGGCTTTGCGTCGGGAGGTCACGCCCGCGCGCGCCAGGGCGCGCTGCAGGCGCAT
>JBOHSO010000275.1:0-1594 GCA_050921685.1 Gemmatimonadales bacterium | reverse complement strand
GGTCTCCATCATCCGCGTCGATCCCGCGGAAACGACGGCGCCGCGCAAGGCCGTCGAGGTCTTACGCTCAGGCGGGCTGCTAGCATTCCCCACGGCCGCCGGCTACATGGTGGGATGTTCGGCGCTCCATCAGGACGCCATTCGCCGGCTGTGCGCGGCGACCGGTGCGTCGCCTGAGACGCTGCAGCGGCTGGACGACTCTCGCGACCCCATACCACTCGTCCTTATGCGGGACGCCGACTTGCCAATCGCGGCCACGCCGCCCCGGCCGGGCGCCCCGCCGGCCCGGACGGCTCAGCACGTGATCTTTGCCCTGGGCGACAAGATTGACCTTACGCTGGATGCCGGGCCCGTGCACCGCCTGACGCCCATGGGGGCGAGGTAGGGCGATGCGGATCTGCATCGGGGGAGACCATGCGGGGGTGATCTTGAAGGCGGAGATCGCGCGCCTGCTCCTCGAGATGGGGCACGAGGTGCGCGACCTCGGCACGAACTCCCCTGAGCCCGTGGACTATCCCGACTTCTGCATCGCCGTCGCCGAGGCAGTCTCACGCGGCGAGGCCGAGCGCGGCATGATCTTCGGCGGCACCGGTAACGGCGAGTCGATGGCGGCCAACAAAGTGCTCGGCATCCGCTGCGCCGTGGTGCACGACGTCACCACGGCCCGCCTGGCCCGGTATCACAACGACGCGAACATGATCGCGCTCGGCGCACGCATCGTCGGCGCCGAGGTCGCAAGGGAGATCGTGCGGACGTTTCTGACGACGCCGTTTGAGGGCGGGCGGCACGTTCCCCGCATCGAGAAGATCTCGAAGTACGAGCGCGACCACAAGAAGTAAACGCGACGGAAGCTCTCTGCCTACGTAATCCCCGGTACCGGAAAGCGGCGACACAGGACGCGGACTTCTTCGCGGATCGCCCCCAGGCGTCGGTTGTCCTTGATCCACGCTCGGAACTGGCGCAGCACCTGACTCCGGGCCTCGCGGTCTTCCGGAAGCTGGAACTTTTGGGCCTCCTCGCGCACCCGCGCGATCCAGTCCGAGAGTTGCCGCATCTCAGGCTCGCGCATTCCGCGGGTCGTCGCCGCGGGCGTGCCCAGACGAATCCCCGAAGGATAGAATGCCGAAGAGGGCTCGCCCGGGATCGTGTTCTTGTTCACCGTGATCCCGACTGCATCCAGCGCCTCCTGCATGAAGACCCCGCGGCCGATCCCGTCAGTAGTGAGGTCCACGAGCAGCATGTGGTTGTCGGTCCCGCCGGTGACGAGTTTGAAACCTCCTCCGAGCAGCGCGGCGGCGAACGCTTTGGCGTTGGCCACGATTTGCGCCGCGTAGGCCTTGAATTCGGGCAGCGCGGCCTCGCCCAGCGCGACCGCGATAGCCGCCGTGGTGTGATCGTGCGGCCCCCCTTGCAGGCCCGGGAAGATCGCCCGGTCGATCTTCTCGGGCAGCTCGCGATCTTTGGCGATGCCCCGGTCGCTCACTAGGATCATCGCCCCACGCGGCCCGCGTAGCGTCTTATGCGTGGTGGTCGTGATGACGTGCGCGTGCGGGACCGGGCTCGGGTGGGCGCCGCCGGCGACCAGTCCTGCCAC
>JBOHSO010000274.1:0-8811 GCA_050921685.1 Gemmatimonadales bacterium | reverse complement strand
GCCCAGGGCATCGGTCTTGTCGAAGCCGTACGCCCAGTCGAGCCCGAGCGGGCCGAGGGGGGAGATGACGTCGAGCCCGATCCCGGCTCCCCGGAACAGGCGCGTCGGATTGTAGTCGATGGCGCGCGACCAGAGGTTGCCCGCGTCGTAGAACGCGTTCAGGTAGAACATCTGCGACACGCGCACCCCGATCTCGCCGGTCATGAGGAAGTACGCTTTCCCGAAGGCGTTGGGGGAGGCGCCGCTCGAATTGGCGAACGGGTCGTACCCCAGCGGGGTGATGGCGAACTCGTCGTAGCCGCGCAGCGGAATGCCGAATTGAGTGCCGCCGAGGCTGAACAACTGGTCGAAGAAGGGCGCATCCCCGAACACGAACCCCGAGCGGGACGAAAGCCCCAGCACCAATCTCAGCGGATTGCCGCCGGTGCGGCCGCCGAGCTGGGCCAGCGGCGCGTGCCAGCGGGCCTCGAGATCGACCCGTTGGAAATTGCCGGTCCCGCCGAGCGGACCGCCGCTCTGGGAGATGCCGACCGACGCCATCGTCCCGGCGGTGGCGAACGGCAGATCGATGCGTGTATCGCGCAGCAGCGAGACGCCGATGGTTGAGCGGACGCAGTTGCGGCAGTTGAACACCGAGCTGAACGCCGAGTTGGTGGACGAGCCGGTATAGGTCTGCTCGTCGATGCCGTAGGAGACGAACATCCGCGCGTAGCGGTCGTGGAACACGGGGAAGCCGAGCTGCAGGCTCGCGCCGCGCCGCCGCACGCGTCCGAGGTCGGCGATGTTGTACCGGAGACGGGTGTTGTGCAGGCTGATCGTCCCCGAGATGCGCGACTCGCGGATCGCCGGATCGGTGAACGACAGGTCGAAATCGTTGATGTTCTTTCCGAACTGCCACTGGAACCGGCCGCGTTTCCCCTGACCGAACAGGTTGGGCTCCTCGAGGCCGAGAAACCCCCCCAGGCCGGTGCCCTGCCCTACCGACGCTCCGAAATTCACGTTGCCGGTGTGCTTCTCGGTGACGTGAAAGATGACGTCGATGTCACCCTGGTCGTTGGCCTGAGGCGTCTCGGGAGGCGGCAGGGGCTGATTGAAGAAGCCGAGGTTCGAGATGTTCTGGTACGAACGCAGCAGGGCGTCCTGCCGGAACAGGTCGCCGGGCAGCAGGACGATCTGATCCCGAATCACCCGTTCGTGCGTGATGTCGTTGCCGACGATTTCGACCCGATTGACGATCGCCGGCTGGCCTTCGTTGATCACCCAGCGCAGGTCGACCATCTGCCGACCGCTCGCGTCGGTGCGGCGGATCACGTCGGGCCGCACCTGTGCGTAGATGTACCCCTCGTTGTGATACAGACTGTAGAGTCCCGAGGTAGCCTCGTCCCACCGCGCCTGGTGAAACACCGCCGGTCCGCGCATCACGCCACCCAGCCCCAGCATCCCCGTGCGCCGCTCGCTCCGGAACGGATACAGCTGCTCGAGATCGTCGGTCGAAAAGCGGCGATTGCCGACGATCTCGAAAGTGCCCACGTGATAAGGCTCGCCCTCGCTCACCCGCACCACCAGCTCCGCTTTGCCGGTCGCATCGCTCACCAACAGCGTGTCGCTGAGCACCTGGAAATCCACGAACCCGTGGTCGCCGTAGAACTTCGGCAACCGCTCCTGCAAATCCGCTCGCAGCTTCTCGTCGTCGTACTCGCCCTTGCGCCACCACCAGAACCCCTCGGGCCGGGTGCTCAGGTGCGACACGATCTCGGGGTCCGGGAAGTGGGTGTTGCCCTGTACGTCGACTCGCGCGATCGCCACGCGCCGACCTTCGGTGATGTCGAACACGAGGCGCACCCGGGAGGAATCGGCCTCGTACACGGGCAGCGTCCGCACCTCGGCCAGGTAGTAGCCGCGGGCGCGATACAACGAATCGATTCCTCCTCGGGCCCGGGCCACCGCGGCGGGGTCGATGGGTCGTCCCTCGGTGAGCGCCACTTTGGAGCGCACCGCACCCTCGCTGACGCGTTCCACCCCCCGCACGGTCCAGCGCGCCAGGATGGGGCGCTCCCGGACCACGATGGTCAGGAGCTGGCGGCCACCGGTGGTGTCCTGATCGATGCGGACATCGTCGAACTGCCCGGTGGCGTACAACGCGCGCAGGGCCCGCTGGATGTCGCGATAGGTGGTGAAGCGGCCGGGGACGAGGCTGGCGGTCTGGAGCACGACGGCGTGACTGACGCGCTTCGCCCCGACGACGAATACCGAATCCGGCTGGCCACCGGCGAGCTCCTCTTGGGCGCTCGCGGGGCGCGGCACCAGCAGGATCAGCGCGATGGCGAGCGACGGGAGGAGTCGACGACTCACGCCTTGGTGCCGGAGAGCGCGCGGAACGCCAGGCGCTCCTTGTCGGGGGCCACGTCGACTTCGACCTCGTCGCCCCGCGCGAACTCGCCGAGCAGGATCTTCTCCGAAAGGGGATCCTCGACGTACTTCTGGATGGCGCGCTTCAGGGGCCGGGCCCCATAGTGCTCGTCGTAGCCATGGTCGACGAGGAAATCGCTCCCGGCCGGCGTGAGCCGGAGCGTGAGCTCCTCATCGCCCAGACGCTTCTGCACGTCGCGCAGGATGATGGTCACGACCTGCGCGATGTGCGCCCGCGTGAGCGGATGGAATACGATGACGTCGTCCAGGCGATTGAGGAATTCGGGGTTGAACACCTTGCCGATTTCCTCCTTCACCTTCTCGGCCATGCGCTCGAAACTGCCCCGCGAATCGCCCTGGGTGAACCCGAGCGCCGAGCCCTTCAGAATGTCCCGCGCGCCGACGTTCGAGGTCATGATCACGACCGTGTTCTTGAAGTCGATGACGCGGCCGTAATTGTCGGTGAGGTGCCCTTCGTCCAGCACCTGCAGCAGGATGTTGAAGACGTCGGGGTGCGCCTTCTCGATTTCATCGAGCAGCACCACCGCGTACGGCTTGCGGCGGACGGCCTTGGTGAGCGCGCCGGAATCCTCGTACCCCACGTACCCCGGCGGGGCACCGATCAGCCGACTCACCGAGAACTTCTCCATGTACTCCGACATGTCGACGCGAATCAGGGCGTTCGCGTCCGCGAACAGGAACTTCGCGAGCGCGCGGGCCAGCTCCGTCTTGCCGACGCCGGTCGGGCCGCTGAACACGAACGAGCCGATGGGGCGCTTGGGATCCTTGAGCCCGGCGCGGCTGCGCCGGATGGCCCGCGAGATCACCGTGATCGCCTCGTCCTGCCCCACCACGCTTTGGTGCAGCTCGTCCTCCATGCGCAGCAGCCGCGCGGTCTCGGCTTCCTGCAGTCGGGTGACCGGGATTCCGGTCCACCGGGAGACGATGAACGCCACGTGCTCCTCGCCGATGGTGGGCCGGCGCGTCTGCCGCTCCCGCTCCCATTCGTCCTGCTTGCGCCGGATCTCGCTTTGCAGCTCGCGCTCCGAGTCCCGCAGCGCCGCGGCCCGCTCGAAGTTCTGATCGCGCACCGCGTTCTCTTTGTCGCGGCTGATCTGCTCGAGCTTGTCCTTCAGCTCGGCGACCTCGGGCGGCGGCACCTGGGTGGCCAGCCGCGCCCGGGCGCCCGCTTCGTCGATCACGTCGATCGCCTTGTCGGGCAGGAACCGGTCGGTGATGTAGCGCTCCGACAGCTTGGCGGCCGCGTCGAGCGACTCGTCCGGGATCACCACGCGGTGGTGCTCCTCATAGCGCTTCCGCAGGCCCTTGAGGATCTCGATGGTTTCGTCGACGGTCGGCGGATCGACGATCACCGTCTGGAAGCGCCGTTCCAGCGCGCCGTCCTTCTCGATGTACTTGCGGTATTCGTTCAGCGTCGACGCGCCGACGCACTGCAGCTCGCCGCGCGCCAGCGCGGGTTTGAGCATGTTGGACGCATCGACGGCGCCCTCGGCCGCCCCCGCCCCCACGAGCGTATGCAATTCGTCGATGAACAGGATGATGTTGCGGTTCTGGGCGATCTCGTTGATCACCGCCTTGAGCCGCTCTTCGAACTGCCCACGATACTTCGTCCCCGCGATGACCGCCGCCATGTCGAGCGACAGGACCCGGTGATCCTTCAAGGCGTCGGGACACTGCCCGCCCGCGATGAGCTGAGCGAGACCCTCGACGATCGCCGTCTTCCCGACACCCGGCTCGCCGATCAGGACCGGATTGTTCTTCTTGCGGCGTGACAGGATCTCCATGACGCGCTCGATTTCCTTCTGCCGACCGATCGTCGGATCGAGTGCGCCGTCGGCGGCGAGCTGGGTCAAGTCCCGACAGAAATGGTCGAGGGCCGGCGTCTTGGATTTCTTCTCGCTCTTGGGGCTGGGCGCTGGCGCCCCCGCCCCGCCGGCGGGCGCGGTGGACGGCATCTCGCTGCCGAGCAACCGCAGCGTCTCGGCGCGCGCCTGCTCGAGGTTCACCCCGGCATCGGTGAGCACCTGCGCCGCGATCCCCTTCTCCTCGCGCAGCAGGCCCAGGAGCAGGTGTTCCGTGCCCACGTAGGAGTGATTCAGCTCGCGCGCTTCGCTCATCGCGAGCTCGAGCACCTTCTTGGCCCGCGACGTATAGGGGAGGTCCGGCCCCGCGGCTGCGGCTGCCTTCCCCTTCTTCACCGTCTCCTCGATTTTCTGCTGGATCTCCTCCAGGTCCACGTTGAGGTTGGTCAGGACCGCCGCCGCCACCCCTTCCCCTTCGCGGATCAGGCCAAGCAGGATGTGCTCGGTCCCCACGTACTCGTGGTGCAGCCGCGCGGCCTCTTCCCGCGCCATCTGCAGGACTTTCCGCACGCGATCCGTGAAGTTGTACCCGTTCATCTCCGTGCCTGCCTCAAGTGGTCTCGGCGCGCAGCAACCGCCGCACATACGACGCCCGAATCGTGGGAAGCTCCGGGTCGCCGATCTCCCGCCCTTCCATCGCCGCCAGATGCGCCGGCTGCGTGTGTATGAGGAGCTTGTTGAGCGTATATACCCGAAGGCCGGGGATCAGGTTCAGCCCGACGCCGAGCCGCACCCCACTCAACAGGTTCATCGTCTCTTCGAACGTCAGCGAGCGTGCATACCGCAGCAGGCCGTACGCCCGCCAGACCTTGTCCTCCACCGTCGCCGCCGCGGTCTTGAGGAGCACGTCTCGTGCCTGTTCCTCGTACTCGATGACCTGCCGCACGATCCGGCCCAGGTGATCCAGCAGCTCCGCTTCCGCCTTCCCCAGTGTGGTTTGATTCGAGAGTTGGAAGAAATTCCCGACGACTTCGCTTCCCTCCCCGTAGAGGCCCCGAAACGTGAGCCCGACCTGGGTGAGCCCCTGTAATACCTTGCCGATTTCCTTGGTTAACACCAGTCCCGGCAAGTGGATAAGCACGCTGGCCCGGAGGCCCGTGCCGGCGTTGGTGGGACAGGAAGTAAGATAGCCAAACTCGGAATGAAACGCGAACGGAACCAGCCGGCCCAGCTCGCTATCTATCGAATCCAGCGCGGCATACGCGCCATCGAGCGCGAACCCCGACAGCATCGCCTGCAGGCGAAGGTGATCTTCCTCGTTCACCATCACGCCGGCGGCGCCCTCGATCAACACCGCCGCGCCCGGACGCGGCCGAGCCGGCGGATCGATCGCCGCGAGCTCCTTGCTCACCAAGTGGCGCTCGTGCAGCAGTTGGCGGTCGCCGCGCTCCAGCTGGTCCAGATGAAACGTGACCGCGCGCCGCAGGTGTTCGCTCGCCGCCGCAGCGTCGGTGACACGCGCCAGCACCGCCCCACGGTCGGCGTCGCCGGCGCGCAGGCTGAAGGGGTGCCCCGTCAGATTGCGCGCCAGCCGGATGCGCGTCGAGAGGACGATCTGGGGATTCGGGCCGGAGGCGTCGAGCCAGCTGATCCCGCCGTCGGGCAGCAGCGACAGGTCGATCATTCGAGCACCCGAAGGCGGTCGCGGAGCTCGGCGGCCAACTCGAAATTCTCGCTCTCCACCGCCCGGCGCAGCTGATCGCGCAGGTCGAGCAGCATACTGGTCGAGTCCGATTCGCCGTTCGCGCCGGGGGGCAGATAGCGCTCGCCCACGTGCTGACTCGAGCCGTGCAACCGGCGCAGCAGGTCGCGCAGGTGCACCTCGAAGGACTGGTAACACTGCCCGCAGCCGAGGCGCCCGCTATCACGGAAATCGCGCAGCGTGGCGCCGCAGGTCGCGCAGCGCAGTGTGTCGGCGGGGACGGGAAGCGTCGCCCCCTTGCCCATTGCCGAGAGGAACGTCCCCAATGGCGATTTCAGCACGGCGGTTCCGGTCTCGATGCCCTTCTCCTGGGCGCATTGTTCGCACAGGTGGAGGGTGACCTTGGTGTCGTGCTCCACCTGGGTCAGGTTGATCACCGCGTCGCGTTCCTTACAGTTGTCGCACCGCATCTAGGGTATCGCGTCCACCGAGCGCACCACCGCGAGTCGCCCGTCCTCCAACAGCAGAATCCGGTCGGCACGCGCGGCGAGCTGGCGGTTGTGCGTGACGATCACGACGGCGGTTTCATACTCGCGCGCCAGATGAAACAACAGCTCGTGCAACCGTTCGCTATTGGCGTGGTCCAGATTGCCCGACGGCTCGTCGGCCAGCACGAGACTCGGATCGTGCACCAGGGCGCGCGCCACGGCGCAGCGCTGCTGCTCTCCCCCCGACAACTCCGCCGGCCGGTGCGCCATCCGGCCTGCCATCCCCACCGCCGAGAGCTTTTCTTCGGCCCGCGAGTGGGCCTCCCGCTCCGCCGTGCCCCCGATCAACAAGGGCATCATCACGTTCTCCAGCGCGGTGAACTCCCGCAACAGATGATGGAACTGAAACACGAAGCCCAGCTTGCGGTTGCGCAGCTCCGCCAGCCCCTGCGGCCCGAGATCGGCATAGCGCGAGCCCTCGAGCCAAACGTCTCCGGTCGTCGGTCGGTCGAGCGCCCCGAGCAAGTGGAGCAGGGTGCTCTTGCCGGCCCCCGACGCCCCCACGACCGCGATCAGCTCTCCGCGGTGCACGTCGAGATCAACGCCCCGCAGCACCTCGAGTGGCCGACCGTCGCCGCCGGCATAGACCTTCCGGACGCCCCGGGCCTCCAGCAGCGCGCTCATTCGTACCGAATCGCGGGCACGGGATCGAGGCGCGCCGCCACGAGCGCCGGATAGAGCGGCGCCAGGGTGGCGACCAGCAGGCTCGCGCCGATGACCAGCAGGACGTCCAGCAGCTCGGTGTGCACCGGCAGGTGGTCGATGAAATAGACCGACGGGTCGATGCGAATCCATTGGCCGCGGTTGATCAGCCCGCCCGCTACGACCCCGAGCCCGGCTCCCAGCACCGTCCCGGCGAGCCCGATCACCACACCCTGTGCGATGAACACCCGGCGGATCGCCGCGCGCTGCAGCCCCATGGCGAGCAGAATGCCGATCTCGCGGGTCTTGTCCCGCACTACCATCGTGAGGGTGCCCACCACGTTGAACGCGGCGACGACGCAGATGAGAAAGACGACGACGCCCATCGCGAGCTTCTCGAGCTTGAGGGCCGAGAAGAGCGACGCGTTCTGGGACTGCCAATCCACCACGCGGTTGGGGTAGCCGAGGCGACTCTCGAGATCGGCACCGAAGCGCTGCGCCGCCCAGGGGTCGTCCAGCCGCACCTCGATTCCGGTGACCGCGCTGTCCAGTCCCGCGAAGCGCTGAGCGGTGACGCGGTTGAGCACGACGTAGGAGTTGTCGTACTCGAACATGCCGGTGTCGAACAGCCCGGTGACTTCGAACCGATAGAATTTCGGGATATAGGCACCCACGCTAGGGCTGAATCTCGTGCCGGCAAAGGCAACGAGGGTGACGACGTCGCCGGGGAACGCGGACATCTTGCTGGCGAGGCGCGCACCCAACGCGATGCCACCTTCGACCCCGGGCCGCGTGGCGCGAAACCGCAGATCCCCGCGCGTGAAGTGACGCGCCAGCGTGGTTACGGCCCGTGCACCGGTGTCGGGGTCGACGCCGAGCACCACCACGCCCTCGGCGTAGTCGTGTCCCGCCGAGATGCCCGCCTGGGTGATGACGAAGGGGGCGGCCGAGGTCACGCCAGGCACCTGGCGGACCCGCCGGAGCACGTCGCGCCAGTCGTCGAGCCGCAACCCCTCGCCATAGGTGAGCACCCGCAGGTGAGGGCTTGCGACGAGGATCTTGTCGCGCAGGTCCGCCTGCAGACCGTTCATGACTCCGAGGACGATCACCAGCGCCATCACCCCCACCCCCACGCCTCCAACGGCGATGACGGTGATCAGCGACAACAGCCGCGACGCCCGCCGGCTCTTGAGGTAGCGCAGGGCCACCTTCCCCTCGAGCCGAGACGGCCAGTTCACCCGCACGAAAACCGCCAGGGCGGCGCTCAACAGCACCGCGGCCGCGACGAGCACGATCTGGTGCAGGGTCATTCCGGCCTCAGCATCGGGAAGAGGATCACGTCACGGATCGACGGTTGGTCGGTGAGAATCATCACCAGCCGATCGACCCCCAACCCGACGCCGCCGGTGGGCGGCATGCCGTACTCCAGCGCTCGAAGAAAATCTTCGTCCAGCTGGTGTGCCTCCGCGTCACCGGCGGCGCGGAAGCGTGCCTGTTGCTCGAAGCGACGCCGCTGCTCGTCGGGATCGTTCAACTCGCTGAAGGCGTTGGCGAACTCGCGTCCCAGCACGAACAGCTCCCAGCGCTCGACTGTCGCACCATCGTCACGCTTCGGCTTCGCGAGGGGCGACAGCGAGATCGGGTAGTCGAAGACGAATGTGGGCTGCACCAGCTTCGGCTCCACGTA
>JBOHSO010000273.1:0-7418 GCA_050921685.1 Gemmatimonadales bacterium | reverse complement strand
CACTTCCGCGGGGCGCACAAACTGGGGATCCACTGTGACGTGCTGGCGCCAGTCGAGCCCGACGTGCGTGAAGGCGATCTCGCACAGCTCGCGCACGGTGTGCGTCTCCCCCGTCCCGACCACGTAGTCCTCGGGCGCCGGCTGCTGCAGCATGCGCCACATCGCCTCGACGTAGTCGCCGGCAAAGCCCCAATCCCGGCCCGCGTCGAGATTGCCAAGCCGGACCTCCGAGGCCCGCCCTTTGGCGATGTGGGCGACGCCGTGCGTCACCTTCCGCGTCACGAACTCGAGCCCCCGGCGCGGCGACTCGTGGTTGAACAGAATCCCGCAGGCCGCGTAGAGCCCGTACGACTCGCGGTAGTTCACGGTAATCCAATGGCCGTACGTCTTGGCGACGCCGTAGGGCGAGCGCGGGTAGAACGGCGTGGCCTCGCGCTGCGGCGTTTCCACCGCCTTGCCGAACATCTCCGAGGAGCTGGCCTGGTAGAACCGCGCCGTGGGGTGCGCCAGCCGCACGGCTTCGAGCAGCCGCGTGACGCCCAACGCCGTGAACTCGCCCGTCAGCACCGGCTGAGACCAGGAGGTCGGCACGAAACTCTGGGCGGCGAGGTTGTAGACCTCGTGCGGGGCGGCATCTCGCACCACCGCCGTAAGGGAATGCTGGTCCAACAGGTCCGCGGGGACGATGTGCAGACGGTCCAGCAGGTGGTGGATGCGCTCGGAGGAATCGTGCGAGGTGCGGCGCACCACCCCCACGACCTCGTACCCTTTGTCGAGCAGCAGCTCCGCCAGGTACGAGCCGTCCTGGCCGGTGATCCCCGTAATCAAGGCCGTCCGGCGGGGTTGCCCGGTCACGGCCCCCGGCTTAGGTTTCGCGCGCTTTTCCCCGCCGCGGATGCGGCCGGGGACCCGTTTGGAAGCGCTCATAATCCGGACCGCCGCCCATGGCTCGAGTATGCGAGATCTGTGGCAAGGGCCCGACCACGGGCCACAATGTCAGCCACGCGAACAATAAGACGAACCGTCGCTGGTACCCCAACCTGCAGCGCGTGCGCGCTGTAGTGAATGGGACCACGCGGCGCATCCGCGTGTGCACGCGGTGCATCAAGTCGAACCGGGTCACCAAAGCCGCCTAACGGGCCCGCGGATGGCGCAGAAGAAAACGGGGGACCCTTCGAGGTCCCCCGATGCGTTTGGCGACCCGCCACCCGCTCACTCACTCAGCAGTTCGATCCGGGCCACGTCAGCACCGTCGCCGGGCCGATGGCCGAGCTTCACGATGCGCGTGTAGCCGCCGGGCCGCGCGGCGAAGCGCTTACCGAGCTCAGCGAACAGCCGGTGGCTCACCGCGCGGTCCTTGATCTTGCGCTCCACCAGCCGCCGGGCATGCAAGTCGCCGCGCCGCGCCAACGTAATGAGGCGCTCGGCGTACGGGCGGAGCTCCTTGGCCTTCGCCTCGGTCGTCTCGATTCGGTCGTGACGGAACAGGCTGGTCGCGAGATTCGCGAGGAGCGCCTTGCGGTGGCTCGCGGTGCGCGACAACTGCCGGGCCTTGGCGCGATGGCGCACTACTCCTCGCCCCCCTCGGTGGCGTGGGCCACCGGTACCGCCCCGGGATCGGTGACGCGCATCGCCCCGTCGACCTCCTCGAAGCGCATCCCGAAATTGAGGTCTTCGCGCCGCAACAGGTCCGCGATCTCGCCGAGGGCCTTCTCGCCAACGTTCTTCACTTTCAGCAGGTCGCCCTCGCTGTACTGCACCAGGTCGCCGAGGGTCCGGATGTTGGAATTCTTGAGCGAGTTGACCGACCGCACCGACAGCCCCAGTTCGTCGATCGAGCGCGCCAACGATGCCGCGAGCCCGTCGGCGGCCGGGCCACCGCCCACCGCGGGCGAGGTCGCGACCATGGGCACTTTTCCGAAATCGACGAACGAGCGGAAATGCTCCTGGGCAAGGGCGGCGGCGTACGCCACGGCGTCTTCGGGCGAGATCGTCCCGTTGGTCTCGACCGAGATGGTAAGCCGGTCGTAGTCGGTGCGCTGCCCCACCCGCGTCTCGGCGACGGTGAAGTTCGCCCGCCGGACCGGGTTGTAGATCGAGTCGATGCGCACGACATCCACCGGCAGGGCGCGGTCGACCGGATGCTGCTCGGCCTCGACGTACCCCCGGCCTTTGTTCACGTACAGCTCGCCGGCCACCTCCCGGTCGTCCTGCATCGTGAACAACAGCTGGTCGGGGTTGACGATCGAGACCGCGGCGTGCGCCTCGATGTCGCGGGCGTACACCGGCCCCGTCGAATCGTGGCGGATGTGCAGGACCGCCTCGTCGACGTCGGGGTCGAGGACCAGCGTGAGCTGCTTCAGCCGCTGGATGATCTGGTGCACGTCCTCGACGACGCCGGGGATCGTCTGGTGCTCGTGCACCACGCCGTCGAGCCGAAAGGCCCAGACGGCCGCGCCCCGGAGCGACGACAGCAGCATGCGGCGCAGCGAGTTGCCGAGCGTGTAGCCGTAGCCGCGCTCCAGCGGCTGCAGGCGAAACTCGGCGGCGTTCGGGTTGTCCTCCCGCTTGGTCATCTCGACCAGATGCGGCCGGACCAATCCTGTCAACTCGAGAGTCGTCATCACTTGGAATAGAGCTCGACGATTAACTGTTCCTGGGCGGCAATCGGGATGGTCTCGCGCGTGGGTCGCTCGGTCATCCGGCCGATCGCGTGGTCGGCGTCCACCTGGATCCAACTCACGGCCGGCGCGCGGGTGAACTGCTCGCGCGCCACCTTCACCGGCACCATCTCGCGGCTCGCGTCGGCGACCTTCACCTCGTCCCCGGGGCGCACGCGATACGATGGAATGTCCACCGTGCGCCCGTTGACGAGGATGTGGCGGTGCCGAACCAACTGGCGGGCCTGGCGACGCGAGATCGCGAACCCCATCCGATAGACCATGTTGTCGAGGCGGCTTTCGAGCGCCACGAGCAGGGCTTCACCCGTGACGCCGGGCTCGCGCAACACGCGCTCGAAGACGTTGCGGAACTGCCGCTCCGACAGTCCGTAGATGCGCTTCACCTTCTGCTTTTCGCGCAGCTGCTTCGCGTACTCGGATGCCTTGCGGCGCCGTCCGGTGGACTGGCCGTGCTGGCCCGGCGCATAGGCTCGACGCTCGATGGCGCACTTCTCCGTCAGACACCGCGTGCCCTTGAGGAAGAGCTTCGTGCCTTCGCGACGGCACAACTTGCAGGCAGGCCCGGTATAGCGCGCCATGCTACACCCGTCGCTTCTTGGGCGGCCGGCACCCGTTGTGCGGGATCGGTGTGACGTCGCGGATCGAGCGGATCTGGAGCCCGGCCGTCGCGAGCGCCTGAATGGCGGACTCGCGCCCGGAGCCCGGGCCTTGGACCCGCACGTGGACCCGCTTCACGCCGAGGTTCACGGCTTCCCGCGCGGCCTGCTCAGCCGCCACCGTCGCCGCGAACGGCGTGGATTTCTTCGATCCCTTGAAGCCCGCCTTGCCGGACGAACCCCACGTGATCGCGTTGCCCTGCAAGTCGGTGATCGTGATGAGCGTGTTGTTGAACGTCGCCGTGATATGGGCGACGCCCTCCGCTTCCACGACCTTCTTGGCGCGCTTGGCGCCCGGTGCTTTCCCTTGTGCCATGCCCGCCGGTTACTTTTTCAGGAGTGGCTTCTTCTTGCCTGCGATCGCGCGGCGCGGCCCCTTCTTGGTGCGCGCGTTGGTGTGCGTGCGCTGGCCGCGCACCGGGAGCCCCTTGCGGTGCCGCCCGCCGCGGTAGGTCCCGATGTCCATCAGCCGCTTGATGTTCATCGCGGTCTCGGTGCGCAACGCGCCCTCCACCTTGTAATCGCGCTCGATGACCTGCCGCAACCGCGCGACTTCCGCATCGCGCAGATCCCGCACCCGCGTGTCCGGGCTCACGCCCGTCTCGGCGAGGATCCGCTTCGCGTTGTTGCGGCCGATCCCGAAAATGTACGGGAGAGCGAATTCCACTTTCTTGTCGCGCGGCAAGTCCACGCCAGCGATGCGTGCCATGCTAGCCCTGCCGCTGTTTGTGCTTGGGGCTACGCTTGCAGATCACGCGAAGGACACCCCGCCGCCGCACTACCTTGCAGTGCTCACAGATCGGTCGCACGCTCGAACGCACCTTCAACGGGAACTCTCCAGGCTAGCGGGGCGAAATCAGCCTGGAACTATAGACGAGCCCGTAAGTCCACGCAAGGGGCGGGATTACGTGGATCACCGGAGCGGGGCACGGGCCTCAAGGAGCAGTGCGCAACTCGACCACGACCCAGCGATCCCCCACCCGTCGCAGTCCCAGAAACACCGTCTCCCGGCGCGCTTCAGAAGTTCCAGCCACGCTGAAGCGCCGCACCAGCTCCACGTAGCCTCTCCCCTCTTCCAGCTCTCGAACCGTGGCAATCTCGACGGCCCGTTCCACCGACGTCCGGAGGTAGCGCGCCAGCAACTCCCCCGCCTGGTCGCGTCCGATCGCGGACGAGGGGTCGGCCCCGGGGATCTGGAGGATGACCCCCGGGCTGCGGCCCAGTAAGGACCCGGGGTCGTGGGCGAGCCACGCCGCCCTGGCCTGTTGGGCTGCATCGGCCAGGCTCGATTGCCCGGCCAACGGGCGACCGGCTACGACGATCAGGGCCACCACCAAGCGATTCACACCGCCTCCCGGATCTGTCGATACACCGCGACCGGATCGGCGGCCCGGGTAATCGGACGGCCGACTACAAGGTGCGTCGCGCCGTAGCGAGCAGCCTCGGCCGGAGTGACGGTGCGCGCCTGGTCATCAGGTCCCGCACCGTCGGGCCGGATCCCGGGCACGACGATCCACGGCCCCGGGCCGAGGGTCGCCCGCAGCATCCCGAGCTCCCGCCCCGAGGCGACGATGCCGCGCAGCCCGGCTCCCACCGCGACGCGAGCCAACCGCACTACCTCGACTCCCAAATCGGGCACGCCGCGCCCGAGGATTTGCTCGGCGTCGGCCGGGACGTGGGAAGTCAGCAGGGTGACTCCGACCAGCGCCAGGTCCGGCCCCGCGGCGCGCGCCGCCGCCGCGAGCATCTCGTGCCCGCCAAGGCAGTGCACCGTTGCCATGGCCACGCCCAGGGCCCTCGCGGCGCCGACCGCCTCGGCGACGATGCTCGGAATATCGTGCCACTTGAGGTCGAGGAACACGCGCACGCCCCGCGCCGCGAACTCCCGTACCAGCTGCGGGCCATCGCGCACGAACAACACCGGGCCGAGCTTCGCCCAGCGCAGCTCCGGGAGGCGGTCGGCGAGCGCCAGTGCGTCGCGTCCGCTGGCGACGTCGAACGCGACGATGAGCTCAACCATGTCCCAGCTCTCGGGCAATGCGCTCGGGAACACGTGGGTGCGCCAGCGCGGCGGTTCCGACGGCGACCAGGGCTGCGCCGGCGTTCAGGTATTGGCGGGCATCGGCGGCCGAGCGGATCCCTCCCACGCCGATCACCGGCATATCGAGGTGCTCCCGCACCCGCTGCGTAGCGAGCACCCCGATGGGCAGGAGCGCGGGCCCGCTCACTCCGCCGTAGCCCAGACCGAGCCGGTGCTCGAGCCTCCCAGGAAGGGTGTTCACCAGGCTTACCGCGTCTGCCCCTTCCTGCTGGGCGACACGCGCCATGGCCGCGATATCGGGCAGCACGGGCGAGAGCTTGATGACGAGCGGCCGTGTCGTGCCGCGACGGCAGCGCCTGACCAACTCCGCAAGCCCGGCTTCGGTCGCACCGAACTCGAGACCGCCGGCGGCGGTGTTGGGACAGGAGGCGTTGATCTCGAACGCCGTGACCACCGCCTCACCGGCGAGTCGCTCCACCACCTGCACGTAGTCGTCCACCGACGCGCCCGCCACATTCACGAGCACGCGAGCGCGGGAGAGCCGCCCGGCGAGCCACGGCAGATCGTGCGTCGCCACGGCGTCGAGCCCCGGATTCGCCAGCCCGACGGCGTTCAGCATACCCCCGACGAATTCCGCCACGCGGGGCGCGGGATGTCCCCGCCGCGGCTCCGGGGTAACCGCCTTGGTGACGATGCCCCCGAGCGCCTCGAGGTCGATGACACCCTGCACCTCGCGTCCGAATCCCGCGGTCCCGGAGGCGAGCAGGACCGGGTTCTGAAACCGCGCGCCGAGCACTTCGACGGCGGTCAGGGTCGTTCCCCTGGACGTTCCTCCGGTGTCTCACCCGGCCGGGGCGGACGGGGAGGCTGGCGATCCGTCGGCGGCACCGGACGGCCGGCGGCGCGAAGAATGGCGACCCCGAGCGACGGGTCGAGCTGCGGTCCACGCGGGCCCGGCCGCGGGGCGGCGAAACGCAGCGCGGCGAGCGTCGTCGATGGCGCCAGCCGCGTCACCCCGTAGGCGATCGCGAGGGAATCCTCCAGGACCTGGAACGCGGGGCTGCTCGCCCCGTGAAACGCCTGCGTATACGGGGACTGCGCGTAGCTCGTGCGCAGCACCGCGTCCACCGAGTCGACGGCGTCGGGCCGCAGGTGACCGGCGGCGATCAGCGCTTTGGGGGCAAACAGCGAGGCCGGGTAGCGGGCCGCAACCTGCAGGAACAGGGACGCGGCAAGCGCCGGTGCCGCGAGCGTATCCCGCACGAGCTCGGCACCCCGAAAGGCGCCGATGGCCGTGGAATCGGCGGTGCGGATCGCGACGAGGTGGCGCTGCAGCGCCCGGGCCTCGAGCAACGCCGCCCCGGCCAGCCCGCCCCTCGACGACAGCCGAACGATTTGTTTGGCGAGCGAGTCGAGATCCGCCGGCTCGCGAGCCTCTGCTGCCTGCACCAGAACCGACCGCACCCGTGCCCGACCGGCCTCAACCGAGTCCGGGACGAGTGCCACTACGGTGACGTAGCGGGTGGACGCGCGCTCGAACAGACGCGCGGTGCGCAGCCGGTCCCCGTCGCCGAGCAGCAGCCGTGCCCGGGTGCCGGGAGCCATCCGCCCCCGGGCGAGCAGCCGGTCGAGCGCATCCGCAGCCGCCGGCGCGCCCGCCGCACGACCGAGGTCCTCCAGGACTTCGAGCCAGGTCGCCTCGTCGCGGCTACGCCGACGCACGTTGTCCATCAGCGCGGCCGCCTGCTCCGATCGGCCCGCGGCGACCAGGGCCCGCATATGGGCCGGGCCCGCCTCCGGCGTCTCGGAGCGGGCGAACAGATCGGCCGCCGCCGCGTGGTCTCCACGCTGAAACGCAGCTCGGCCCGCCACATACGCGGCCAGTGACCGGCGACGGCCGTCGCTGGAGCCCAGCACCGGAGCCAGCAGACTCTCGGCCTGCCCTGCCTCACCACGACGCAGCAGGCACTCGGCCGCGGCCAACGCCGCCCGCTCGTGCAGCGCATCGTCGGATACGGACGCGAGGGCCCGCTCGAGGGG
>JBOHSO010000272.1:0-1845 GCA_050921685.1 Gemmatimonadales bacterium | reverse complement strand
CCCCCCAGGCGAACGGCGGAACGTACTTGGGCGGGCGCACGGCATCGAACACGCTGGCGCCGGCCCCGACGACCGTTCCGGAGCCGAACAACGTTCCGATAGCGGTCTTGGCGTGGTCGCCGAGCAGGCTGCCGAGGAATTGCTGACCGGTCTCGATGCGCGTGCCGGCGATGTCGAGGCGCACGGCGCCGTAGGTGTTCTTCAAGTTGGACGTGATCGTGCCCGCCCCGAGATTCACCCATCGGCCCACCACGCTGTGTCCCACAAACCCGTCGTGCGACTTGTTGGCGTAGCCGAGGAACACGCACGAGGCCATTTCACCGCGCACGCTGCAGCGCGACCCGATCGCCGAGCCGCGGATCTCGCCGCCCAGCACGCGGGCGTTCGTTCCGATCCACACCGGCCCTTCGAGTCGCGTGCCCGCGCGGATCTCCACGCCGCTCTCCACGACCACCGGCCCGTGCGACACGTCGAACACCACTCCAGGTTCGACCAGCGCCTCGTGCAGCACCAGAGTCGCGGGATCACCGATCACCGTGGACCCGGCCGGCACCGGGTCGCTATCGCCGAGCATCTGACGCAAGTCCTCGGGAAGCAACCGGCCCAGGGCGGGAATCAGGTCGAACACGCCGTGCAGCACCACGCCCGAGACTTCGACCGCCTGCGCCCCCGCGACCGGGCCCTCCCAGGACGACCCGGCCGGCACCGCCCAGCCGACCGTGATACCCTGACACACGAGTCGCACCGGGACCGCGGGCAGCTCCGGAGCGACGCCGCGCGGCGCGAAGGTGGATGACCCGATCACCGCAGGGCCGGCGACGGCGCGGCGCGGGGCGACGGGAGGCATGCCCGGCTCGGCGAATCCCGCGAGGTGCCCCAGGGCGAAGATCTCGGTCGCCTCGGCGCCCACGAACGTTTCCCATCGCTCCCGAATGAGATACGCCCCGGCGCGTAGCTCCGAGAGCGGGCGCACGCCGGCGAACGGCGCCCAAACTGGGGCGGGGTCGGGATCGAGCAGGTACAGCGCGAGGCTCATATCCGCTGGACCAGGGCCTTGAGACGATCGGCGCGCCCGGTGGGCATCACCAGGGTGTGGCCGTTGGCGCGTACGACGACGAGGTCCGTCAGTCCGCTCACCGCCAGGTGCTCGCTCTCCGACCAGAGCACGCACCGGCGCACGTCGTCGCCGATCGTGACGTTGCCCACCACGACATTGCCGTGAGAGTCGGACGTCCGGATACGGAACAGCGATTCCCACGACCCGATGTCGTCCCAGCGGAACGTTCCCGTCACGACCGCCAGTCGCTTGGTGCGCTCCAGCACCGCGATATCCACCGGGGCCGGGGTAACCGCCGCGAAGAACCCGGCGACGTCACCGGCGGCGAGCGCGGGAAGGCCGGCGCGGAGCTCGCGGGCGTGCGCCGTGGTCTCGGCGAGGAACCGCTCCACGCCCCAGGCGAACAGTCCCGTGTTCCACAGCGCGCCGCGGCGCCGCAGCTGCTGGGCCCGGGCCAACGTCGGTTTCTCCACGAAGCGCTGTACCCGGCGCGCGCTCCGCCCCAAAGGGCGGCCGGGCACGATGTAGCCGTAACCCGTTTCGTTGCGCGTGGGCTTGACGCCGACGGTGACCAGCAGGTCGTGGTCTCGCGCCACGGCGAGCGCGCGCTCGGCGGAGCTGCGAAACGCGGATTCGTCGCCCACCGCCCAGTCGGCGTGCAGCGACAGCATCTGCGCCCCCGGATCGCGCCGGGCGATCCACTGGGCGCCCCACACCAGGGCCGGTGCCGTCGAAGCGGCACGAGGCTCCGCGAGCACCTGCGCGACCGGCACCTCGGGCACGAGGGC
>JBOHSO010000271.1:0-4427 GCA_050921685.1 Gemmatimonadales bacterium | reverse complement strand
TCGAGTTCGTGAAGAAGGTCTCGGCGATCTGCCGCGGGAAGGCCTATTTCACCAACACGATGACGCTAGGGCAGTTCATTCTGATGGATTTCATGAGGAGGAAGACCCGGCGGGTATCGTGAGGATGCCGCCGCAGGCGCGGGAGGTGCCGTCATGTCGATGCCACGTATGCGCCGAACACTGTTGATCTGGGTCCTTGTCTTGGCGGGGTGTGAGCAACCGTTCTCCTTCCCCGCCCCCCTCGCCCGAATCATCCTTACGCCAGATACGCTGACGCTGCAACAAGGTGCGCGAGTCCAGCTCACGGCCACCTTTGTGGATTCGAGCGGTGGCCCCCTCGCGGCGCGACCGATCAGCTGGTCCTCGTCGGTTCCCTACGTCGCCCCGGTGTCGCCCAACGGCTCCGTCCAGGCGCTCGGCGAAGGTCTGACGATCATCACCGCGACCGCCGACGGGGTGGTAGGCTCCGCATCGATCGCCGTGGAAGCGCACGTGGTGCGGGTCAGCATCGACCAGGGCAGTCAGACGCTCGTCCCGGGCGGCACACTGCAGCTCACTGCCACGCCGCGCGACCTGTACGATTTCCCTCTCGCGGGGCGCAGCGTCATCTGGTCCAGCTCGAGCAGCGCCGTCGCCACCGTCAGCGCCGCCGGGCTGGTGACCGCCCATGGCGCCGGCGCGGCGCAGATCGTCGCGGCGAGCGAGCAACAGACGGGCTCGGCAACGGTCGAGGTCGCATCGGTCCGCTATGCTGCACTCAGTGCGGGGAAATTCGCCCACACCTGCGGCCTCACGGCCGACGGCCGCGCCTTTTGTTGGGGCAGCGACGAGACCGAGGAGCTCGGGAACGAAGTCGCCGGTAGCTCTGTCACGCCGATGGGCGCCGCCCGGACGCTGCGCTTCGACGGCATCGGCGCCGGCGGACGGTTCACCTGCGGCGCGGTCCGGACGGGGACGGTCTATTGCTGGGGCTACGGCGGCGCCGGGCGATTGGGCGACGGGACGTTCGATACGCGGCCACGACCGGTTCCCGTCACGGGAGACCTACGGTTCACGACATTCGCGATCGGGTGGCGGCACAGCTGCGGCACCACGCTCGCCGCTGGCGCCTATTGCTGGGGAGGTGGGGAGGGCCTCGGCGGTGACGCCGGAAAATTTGCGCCCATCCCCCAGCCGTTGGCCGGCGATCCCCCGGTGCACCGCATCGAGGCCGGGGGGAATTTCAGCTGCGGCCTCACCGCGGACAGCATCGCCTGGTGCTGGGGGAGCAACGCCACCGGGCAGCTGGGCAGCGACGCGGGCACCCTGAGCGAAACGCCGATCCCGGTCTCCGGCGGCCTCTCCTTCCGCGCCTTGGCCTCCGGCTCACGGCACACGTGCGCGCTGGCCTTGGACGGCAGCGCGTGGTGCTGGGGAGCGAACGGCTCGGGCCAGCTCGGCAACGGCTCACGCACCGTTGCCCGAACGCCGGTCGCGGTCAGTGGTGGCCTCACCTTCACGTCCATCACGGCGGGCAATTTCTTCAGCTGCGGTATCACGGCCACCGGCGCCGCGTATTGCTGGGGCGACGGTGCGGCGGGCCAGCTCGGCAGCGACGCGTCGCTCGAGATGTGCGAGACCGGTCCGGGCAGCACGGCGCCGGTGGCCATCGCGGGTGGGATCGGCTTCCGGGTGCTGTCGGCGGGGAGCACCCACACCTGCGGCCTCGCGACGTCCGGCCTCGCCTATTGCTGGGGCGACAATCGCGCGGGCCAAGTCGGCGACGGCACGGTCATCAACCGGTCCACGCCCGTGCTGGTTGCCGGGCAGCCCTGAGTACGACTGCGGCTGGCGGGTCGTGACCGATTCACGCCAATTGCGCCAGCTGCTGCGCCAGCTCCTGCGCCGTCTGGACGCGTGCTTCGGGCTGTTTGGCGAGTAGGCGCAGCACCAGCGCCGAGAGGGCCGGCGGCACCTCCGGGTTCAGCGCCGTGGGCGGCTGCGCCTCCTCCGTCAACAGCTTCGCCACCAGCGTCATCATCGACGACGCCTGGAACGGCGGCTGGCCGGTGAGGCACTCGTACAGCACCACGCCCGCCGCGTACAGATCGCTGCGGGCGTCCACCTGCTCCGCCATGAGCTGTTCGGGCGGCATGTAGGCGGGCGTCCCGACGACGAGCCCGGCCTCGGTGATCGACATCGAGCGCTCCGCCAGCCGCGCGACCCCGAAGTCCATCACCTTCAGGACGCCCTCGGCGTCGAGCAGCAGGTTCTGCGGCTTGATGTCCCGGTGGATGACCCCGTGCTCGTGGGCGACGGCGAGCGAATGCGCCAGCTGGGTCGCGATCGCGAGCGTCGAAGACACACCCAGTTTCCCACGGGTGTCGATCAGCTCCCGTACCGTGATCCCTTCTACGTACTCCATCGTCAGGAAACACACGCCGGGCCACTCGCCAAAATCGTGCGTCCGGACGATGTTGGCGTCCGACAGCCGGCGCGCGAAGCGGATCTCGTCCTTGAAGCGCGCCAGCAGGTTCCCGTCGGACACGAACTCGGGACGGAGCGTCTTGATGGCGATCTCCTCCTCGAGCTCGAGATCCCGCGCCCGGTACACGGTGCCCATTCCACCCCGCCCCACCGCCGTCACGATTTCGTAGCGCTGCGCGAATCGTTCCCCGCTCCGCAGGTTGCCGCCGTCGAGCGTCGTGGTGAATTCTCTGGAATCGCGACGGGCCTGCTCGATCTCCTGGCGCAGATCGCGCACCCGCTCGCGCAGCCGCTCCTCCCGCGCCCGGATCTGCGCCACCATGCTGTCGAACACGCGCGCGAGACGGCCCAGCTCGTCGGCGCGTCGGGCCACGCCGGCGAGCGCGCCCTGGCTGTAGCTCCCCGCCTCCACCGCGGTCGCGGCTTCGATCACCAGCCCCACCTGGTGCAAATACTCCACTTCCAGATCCCGCAACCGCTTCTTCTCGAGCGAGGCGTTGATCCGAGCGCGCAGCAACACAGGGTCGAACGGCTTGTGGAGGTAATCTTCCGCCCCCCGCTCGATGCAGCGTACGATCCCCGGCAGCTCGTCGAGCGCCGAGATCATGATCACCGGGATGTCCCGGGTGGCCGTGTTTCCCTTCAGGGCGTCGAGCACGGCGTAGCCGTCCAGCTCGGGCATCAGCACGTCGAGCAGCACGAGATCGTATGGACGCTGCGCCACGAGGTCCAACGCGTGACGGCCGTGCTCGGCGGTCTCCACCGCGTGTCCCTGGCGCTCCAGTCGTCGGCGCAGCACCTCCCGGTTGTCGGCCACGTCGTCCACCACCAGGATCCGCGCCGGCCGCGCGGCCCCGTGATCACCGTCGCCGACCGGCCGGGTGGAAGTGGGCGCAACGGGGGCGGCGGCTCCGGAGGTCGGGGCTGTCGCTGGACCAGGCCGGCCGAGGCGCTCGGCGGCCGTAAGAATTCGGCGGAGATCCTCGGTGAGCGCCGCGTCCCGCTGCGCGTCGGGCGAGCCGAGGAGCCCGTGGACCGCCGTCGTGATCCGTCGCTGTGGCTCGCGCAACGCATCGTACAGGCGATCCAGCTCGTCCGCTCCCACGTCGCGCCGCGCGGGCCCGAGCGTCGAATTGATGAGCGCCAGCGCGTCCCGGGCGCCGCCCAGGGCCGCTTCGAGTGCTGCTCGCCGAAGGCCGAGGGCCGGATCGGTCGCGTCCTCGAGCAGCATCTCGGCGTAGCCCACGATGTGGTTCACAGGCGTGCGCAGCTCGTGGCGCAGCTCCGCCACCGGGTCGAGGAACGGGGTGGTCACGATGCGCCGGCCAAGAGGGATTCGATCTTTTCCAGCAGTCGCGGCAGCTCGATCGGCTTGGTGTCGTAATCGTTGCAGCCCGCTTCGAGCGCCCGGTCGCGATCGCCCGCCATGGCGTGGGCGGTGAGCGCGATGATCGGAACGCGCTGCGTCTCCGGCGCGGCGCGCAGCTGGCGGGTCGCTTCCCAGCCGTCGATCTCGGGCAGGCTCATATCCATGAGGATCAGGTCGTAGGCCCCGCTGCGCGCCATCTCCACCCCCTGACGCCCATCCACCGCCTTGGTCACCTCGTAGCCCTTACGCTGCAGGCGCCGCGAGAGCATGTCACGGTTCATCTCGTTGTCCTCGATCAGCAGAATTCTCGCCATTCCTCACTCCCCGAAAGACTGGTTGCCCGCCGGTCAGCGCGACGGTATCCGCCCGGCGACCACCCCCCGGACCTCGGCGAGCACCGCCTCCGGCCCGCGTCCGCGCTTCTCCACGACCCGGGTGACCCCGACGTTGAGCCGACGCCGGTCCTCTTCCGTGAGATCCTTGGCCGTGATCACGACTACCGGGATCCCGGCCGCGTCGGGGCGGCGCCGCAGCGCGTCCAGAAACTCGAAGCCGTCCATCTCGGGCATGACCAAGTCGAGCAGCACGAGTC
>JBOHSO010000270.1:0-3878 GCA_050921685.1 Gemmatimonadales bacterium | reverse complement strand
GCGTGATCTTGAGCTTCCCGACCGGCGTCGACGTGCGACGCAACACCCGGCCCGTCGCCGGATCCTTGATGTCTCGCCCGGGCCGGGTGACGTCGTATTCGGAACCGATCCGCACCCCCGCGCCGGTGCCGACGTTGATCACGACTTCGCCGCCCGACACGTCCGCCACTAGGGCGCGGATCTCGACTTTCGTCTCCTGAATCCGGCTGGACGCCCCGACCAGCTCGCCGGTGAGGCTGTCGACCGCAGCACGCGTCGCCTCACCGATGATGGTGTTCGCGAAGTTCGAACTCCCCATGTCGAACACCCCGCCCGCGGCGACACCGCCGACCGCCGCCCCGCCGGCCAGGGTCAACCCCGAGCGCTTCGATTCGCCGTGCCCGGTCGAGACCGCGAGTATTTCGGCCGTCGTCGTGCTGACGATGCGCGCGTCGATCACCACCACCGCCTTGGCCGATTTCTTCCCCAGCCCACCCAACCCGATCCCGCCGATGCGCGCGCCTCCCCCCACGCCAAGCTTCTTGTCGTCGCGGCCGAACTGGGTGATGCTCCCAATGATGATGGCGTCCACGCCGAGCAGCCTGGCGAGCTGCACCGCCGACGACGCGTCAGCGCGGCCCGACTGCTGGAAGTTCTGCTCGCGCAGCACCTGATCGAGCTGCTTGCGCTCGATCACCGAGTAGGTACCGTTGCGCACCAGATTGGTGACCAGCATGTCGGCGATGCCCTTACCGATGTCCTGATCGCTGCCGAAAATCTCCAGCACCCACTGATGGACGGTCGCATAGTCGAAGTCGAGCACAGCGACGCGTCGCTTGCTGGGCGCCTGGGCGGCGAGCGTCCCGGCGCCGACCAGCGCGGCCACGAGGAAGAGGGGGAGGCGCTTCATGACGGCTCCGCTTGGGGGGGACGGGATGTGGGACTACCTGGGATTCTAGCGCGCCTCGCTGAACTTTCAACTCGGGCGCCCTGGCTCCGGCTACCGGTCGGCGTAGCTTCCCGAGCATGGCGACCACTCCGTTCCCGAATCTCACGGTTCTCGAGCACCCCCTGATCCGGCACAAGCTCACCCTGTTGCGCGACCGCCGCACCACAACCAAGGATTTCAAGCAGCTCGTCAACGAAATCGCCATGCTGATGGCCTACGAGGTCACCAAAGACCTCCCACTCGAGCCGCAAGAGATCGAAACCCCGCTCGAGGCCACGCGCGGCGAGCGCGTCGCCGGCAAGAAACTGGTGCTGGTGCCGATCCTGCGCGCCGGGCTCGGGATGGTCGAAGGGATCACGCAGCTCATTCCATCGGCGCGGGTGGGGCACATCGGCATCTATCGCGACCACGAGACGCTCAAGCCGGTCGAGTACTACTTCAAGATCCCTCGCGACGGCGTGGCGCGCGATTTCTTCGTGCTCGACCCGATGCTCGCCACCGGCGGCTCGGCCGCCGACGCCGTCACCACCCTGAAGCGCGCCGGCGCCCAACGCATCCGATTCCTCTGTCTGGTGGCTTGCCCGGAAGGGGTGAAACGGCTGCTCGCCGAGCACCCCGAAGTTCCCGTGTACGCCACGGCGCTGGACCGTCAGCTCAACGACAAGGGCTACATCCTCCCAGGACTGGGAGACGCTGGCGACAGGCTGTTCGGGACTCGGTGATCGGGGAACCCTCGAGCGTCTGTGCGCTTAGCCCGTCCCCCATGTAACGCTTTTCTCCTCTCCTGTGTCACACTATTGACCGTCCCCTGTACGGAGCTGCGTGGACGAATGTGAACTGATCGCCCGCGTCCGCGCGGGGGAGCCCGACGCGGAGCGGGCGCTCTACGACGCGCACGTAGACCGTGTCTACCGCCTGGCCTTTCGTTTGGCGGGGGACGACGAGCTCGCCAGGGACTTCACCCAGGAAACCTTCATCCGCGCGTTCGAGCGGTTGGATCGGTTTCGCGGCGAGTCGCGGCTCTCGACCTGGCTCCACGCCATCGCCACGACGGTCGCGTTGAACGGGCTGCGCAAGGTGAAGCGGTTTCGCACGCGAGAAACCGCGCTCGAGGCGGCCGATGGCGTCGCGGGCGGCGCGCGATCCGCCGAGCCCGACCTCAAGACGAGGTTGCGCGACGCGATCGATGCGCTGCCGGAGAAATACCGAACGGTGGTCCTCATGCACGACGTGGAAGGGTATACGCACGAAGAGATCGCCGCGGTATTGGGCGTCCCGGTGGGCACATCCAAAGCGCAACTGTCACGGGCACGCGCCAAGCTGCGCGAGGCGCTGGCGGATTTCGCGGGAGAATGGGTGTCATGAGTGACGATCGGTTTGAGCGGCTGCTCCACGACGCGACCCGGGAGTATCACCGGCCGCCCGAGACGCCGCGCGAGGAGATGTGGGATCGGATCGAGGCCGAGCGCCGTCGCCGCCGCGCTGCCCCACGCGTCGTCGGACTGCCCCCGGCATGGCGCTGGGGACTCGGTATGGCGGCGGTGCTGCTCCTCGGCATCGCGATCGGTTGGTGGATGCGCCCGGTGCCGCCGGGTCGAGCCCCGAGCTCGGTACCGAGCGTCGCGACGCGTCCCGGCAACCTCGCCTATTCGCTGGCCGCAGTGCAGTACTTGAGTCGCACCGAGACGCTGCTCACCGGTTTCCGCGCCGACGCGCGCACCGGAGCAGTGGACGTGCAGTTCGGGAATCAGGCGCGCGAGCTGCTTTCGTCCACCCGTTTGCTGCTCGACTCGCCCGCCGGGCGGGATCCGCACCTCGAGCCGTTGCTCGAGGACCTCGAGGTGGTGCTCGCCCAGATCGCGTTGCTCTCGGCGGCGCGCGACACGGAGGATGTCCGGCTTATCACGCAGGGAATCGACCAACGAAGTGTGCTTACGCGGTTACGGACCGCCATTCCGACGGGCCCGGCCGCCGCAGCGCGCACGCAAGGAGTGTTGTGATGTACACCATGTCGTGGTTGCTCGCGGCCGTCACGCTCGCCACTCAGGATCTCGGCGCCGCCTCCGCGTCGCGTGTGACGCAGGCCGAGCGCGGGCTCGACGGCCGGCTGCAGGTGACCGCGGCGGCCCTGGCCGACGTGCGACTCCAGGGCATATGGAGTCTCGACGCCCAGGCGGCGCAGTTCGCAGATCTCTCGCTGCTGAGCGAGCTGGCGCCCTTGGGGAGCCTGGCGACGCCGGCGGAGCTCTCGGTCTTCGGTGACCGCTCCAGATTGAGCGAGCTCGCGAGCCTGGAGGACCTCGCCGGTGATCCCCCGCTGGCCTGTGCCGACCAGGATCCCGGTGACGCCCTCTACAAAGAGGCCCGGAAGCTCCTGAACCGTGGCCACTACGCCGACGCGGCGAGGGCCTTCGCCGACCTGACCAGGCGGTACCCGCGGTCCTCGTATGCCCCGGATGCCCACTACTGGCAGGCGTTCGCGTTGTACAAGACCGGCGATGCGGCCAATTACCGCGCGGCGCGCACGGTGTTGGAGTCTCAGAAGCGTCTCTACCCGAGCGCCGCGACATTGGGCGACGCGGAGACGCTCTACGCCCGCATTCAGGGTGAGCTCGCCCGCCAGGGTGATCCCGACGCGGCCGAATGGGTGCGCGTACACGCAGAATCGGCCGCTCAGCCCCCCCAACCGCCGAGGCCGCCCCGGCCTCCGACGCCACCCCCTCCGCCCACGCCCGCCCGGTCCCAGGGCGGCTGCCCGGCGGACGAGAATGACGACGACGACCCCCGCATCGCCGCGCTGAACGCGCTGTTGCAGATGGACGCCGACGCCGCCATGCCGATCCTCAAGCAGGTGCTGGCGCGTCGCGACCGCTGCAGCGTCACGCTACGCCGCAAAGCGGTCTTCATCATCTCGCAGAAGCGCACCGCGGAGACTGAAGACATCCTGCTC
>JBOHSO010000269.1:0-5541 GCA_050921685.1 Gemmatimonadales bacterium | reverse complement strand
GGCGTTACCTGCCCAAGCCGGTGCTGGTGGGGGCGAAACATCCGGTGCGCGTGTCGATCGAGACGCCTGCGCCGGTGCCGCGCGCGGCGGTCGCTGGGCTGCTCCTGGCGGAGGTCGAGTCGCAGAGCCTCGAGTTCGTTGAGGACTCGACCTTCTTCCGGGTCGGGGCGCGGGCTCCGGCACCCGCCGCTCCGGTAGCCGGAGTTCTGGGCAGTGCGGGGCGAAGCGACACGGCGGCGGTGCAGCTCTTCGTGATCCGCTTGAAGCACGCCCGCGCCGCCGACATCGCCGCGACGGTGAACCAGCTGTTCGGTGGCGGGGGGGAGTTCTCGGGGAGCGCGGGGCTCTCGACCGGGACGCTCTCGGACGAGCTGCGCCGCAACGTCGTGCCGGCACAAGAGGCGGCGCCCGCGGCAGCCGCTCCATCCGCCAGCTCGCCCATCCGCCAATCCGCCCTTTCGGGATCCGTCACCATCGTTCCCGACGAGCTGACGAATTCCCTGCTCATCCGGGCGTCGCAGGCGGATTTCGACGTCCTCACGGAGGCGATCGACCAGCTCGACATCCGGCCGCTGCAGGTGCTGATCGAGATGCTGATCGTCGAGGTGCAGCGGAACCGCAGCCTCGCTTTTGGCACGAGCTTCTTCCTCCCGCCCCAGACGGTGGACAAGGGGGATGGCACGGTGGACGTCGGCGTCAGCGGCGCGAGCCTCGGCGACCTGGTGATCCGCCTGATGACCCTGGGCCATGCCCAGATCGACGCCACGCTCACGGCGGCGGCGAGTCGGGGTGATGTGGAGATCGTCTCGCGGCCGGTGCTGTTGGCCTCCAACAACACCGAGGCGCGGTTCCTGGTCGGCTCGCAGCGGCCATTCGTCCAGGTGAGCCGCAGCCTGCCGACCGACACGCCTACCAGGGATCAGGTGATCCAGTATCGCGACGTAGGCACCCGGCTCACGGTGCGGCCCACGATCAACCAGGACGGCTACGTCTCGCTGCTCATTCAGCAGGAGGTCAACCAGGCGACGAGCGAGGTGGCGTTCGACGCACCGGTCATCTCGACGCGGGAAGCATCGACGCAGGTGCTGGTACGCGATGGGCAGACCATCGTGCTGGGCGGGCTGCGAGACCGGCAGCGGGACGTGACGCAGAGTGGCGTACCCTTCCTCTCGAGCTTGCCGCTCATCGGAGGGCTGTTCGGCAGCGCGAGCCGGCGGACGAGCGAGACGGAGCTGTACCTGTTTCTCACGCCGCGGATTCTCAAGACCGATGCGGATGCGGATAGCGTGACGGCGCCGCGGCTGCCCAAGGGGGTGGAACGGTGAACCAGAGGAAGCCGCCGCCACCCATCATCGGGGAATCGTCAGCCATCCGACGCGGCGTTGAGCTGGTCGAGCGTTATGCCCATACCGAATTGCCTGTGCTTCTCGTGGGGACGACGGGCACCGGGAAGGAACTCTTCGCCGAGCACCTTCACTGGCGGAGTGGACGGCCAGAGCGGCTCGTCGCGGTGAATTGTGCCGCCCTCCCCCGGGATACCGCTGAGAGCCTGCTGTTCGGGCATCGCAAGGGAGCGTTTACGGGGGCGGTGGAATCGCGCCGCGGGTACCTCCGGTGTGCGAATCGGGGCACCTTGTTCCTCGATGAGGTGCTCGACCTGCCGCCCGAGGTCCAGCCGAAGTTGCTGCGGGCCCTGGACCTCGGGGAGGTGCAGCCGCTTTCCGAAGACGCGCCCGAATATGTGGACCTGCGGGTGGTGGCGGCGGTGCAGGACGATGTGTCGGCGCGGCTCGAAGCAGGAGTGTTTCGCCGGGATTTGTTTCAGCGCCTCGCGGGTATCGTGATCCGGCTCCCGCCGCTAGTCGCGCGGCCGGAGGACATTCTGCCGCTGGCCCGCCACTTCGCCGCCGCTCAGGGCCAGGCCGTTGGGCCAGGGGTCGAGCCCATACTCCGCGGATACCCCTGGCCGGGCAACGCGCGCGAACTCCGACTGGCCGTCGAGCGGGCGTGCGCCCTGGCGCCGAACGGGTGTCTCTCCGCTGCGGTGCTCGCCGAGGCGATCGAGCTGGGCGCGGTTCCGAGCCGCGGCAACGGTGACGGGCACCCTGACGACCTCCGAAGACAGCTCGTCCAAACCCTCGCTACGCACCGTTGGAACGCCGAGCGAGCAGCCATTGCGCTCGGTGTTCACCGTGCGACCCTGTTTCGGCACCTGAAGGGTTTCGGCCTTTCCATCCGGTCGCTGCGAAAGTCGCAATAGTCGCACGCGTCGCAGAGAGTCGCACGACTGGTGCGACTTTCGCCCGCTCGTGCGCACACCCACCGGTCGTAACTCGTTGTCACACCTGGCGCCCCTGCGGTGTGCCGCGCGGCACGACGCGTGCCTTGTCGAGGGCGACTCTCCTCCTTGGGGTTGCCTGTGGTCGCAAAGCGCGTTCTAGCCATTGTCGGCGGGTTAGTTCTCGGCTCGGCTGTTGCGTTTACGGCTCGGGCGCAAGACGGGCCAGATTGCCCGAGCTGCCCCGTGTACGCCGTGTTGGTGACGCCGGCCGGCGGCTCTCAAGCACATCTACAGAATACTGGTCCTTGGACCGCCGTCTTCACTGTCGAGAACACCGGCGACTTCTGGGATCTGTATCTGCTGACGTGCTCGACTACCGGCGGCATGAGCTGTGTCTCGGTTCAACCCGACGAGTTGTCGCTCAACCCGGACCAGTCCGCCCAGGTGACGGTGACCTACAACGTCGGGACGTCGAGCGGGGACGTGAAGCTTACGGCCACGGGACAGGCTTTTGCGACCGGGTGGTACACCGTCACCACCAATCCCGACATCACGTTCATCGTTCCCGTGCTGACGTCAGGGAGCCGTTCCGTGGTGCGCAACCGGCAGCCGATCGTGCGGGCGTTCCTCACTGCAAAAGGCTCGCCGCTCGACACGACCAAGACGGTGCTCACCTGGCGCACGAGCACCGATACCATTACCAAGTTCCAGGCCGATAGCCTGGCGATGGCCCGGCACAACCGTGCGCTGCTCGAGTGGGAGGTGGACTCGGCCCGGTGGTTGGCCATTGGCGACTCCGCGCTGATCACGATCAAGGCGTGCGCGCAGAACGCCCTCTGCACCACGGTCACCCGCTGGGCTGTTCTTCCTAACGACAGCAAGCCGGTGCTCGGCTTCGCGGGGCGCCCGCTCGAGTCGCTGGGGCGAGGCTTCGGCGCGCCGTTCGGGCCCGGGCTCGCCGTGAACGGGGCGGAGGTGGAGACGGGCTTCGGGATCCCCTCATATACGTCACTCGGGACAGCCCGCCGCGCGGGTCTCGTCTATTCCACCCGGACCTCCTACCCCCGCGCCCTGGTGCCGGTGGATCTCGAGCTGACCTGGCCGGTCGGCACGCCGGACCAGATCAAGCTCATTCTCCTGGAGGGGTCGACGAAGCTCGATTCGCTGGTGCTCACCAGCCCGACGTGCGCCACCGGATCGGCCCGGCGTTGTCGTGCCGTGCTCCAGGGCGATTTCTCCGCCAGTAGCTTCTCGACCCCCACCCGCAAGTGGCTGACCGTCGAGGCGCGGATCACTTCCGGTGCGGTGACCCACATCGCCGCGGACTCGACGGAGGTGGTGATCGTAGACCGGCGCGCGACACCGTACGGATCGGGGTGGTGGCCCAGCGCCTACCTGCAGCTCGTCGCGGCCGGCAGTGACCGGCTGCTCGTTGGGCCAGCCGGCACTGCGGCGATCTATCGGGGCGTGGGAGACAGCGTATACCTCCCACCGCCCGGAGACTTCACCGCGCTCGTGAAGGTCGGGACGAGCCGGGAGCTACGGCCCCGCGGCAGTACCGCGAAGCTGGTATTCGACGCCAACGGGCGGCTGTTCAAGTCGCTCGATCCGAACGGCAACCGAGACTCAATCGCCTTCAGCGGCTCCAGCGACCAGATCACCGCATTTGTCGACCCCGTGGGGAAGACCATCACGTTCACCTACGCGAGCGGGAAGCTCTCGACCATCACCGATCCCGGCTCGCGCCAGAGCAAGGTGACGATCAACGGGACGACGAACCAGCTGACTTACGACTCGATCGCCTCGCCGCCCACACGGTCCAACCGCACGACCTTCGTCTATCAGACTTACCCGGGCACGAACACCGTGGTGCTGACCAAGACGATCGGGGTGATTCTCGACACCACGATCGTGACGTACGATTCGACCTTTAAGCGGCGGCCGACTCAGGTGCGGCTGGCGCAGGTGAAGGACGAGAACGGGAACACCGTTAACCCGGTGATCGCCTACACGGCGTACGAGCGGCGGGGGTACGGAGCGCTCGTCTCGCTGGACAGCGTGTACGTGGAGATGAAGGATCCGCGAAACAACTGGACCCGCTCGCTGCTCAACCGGTGGGGCCAGGCGCGCAAGACCTGGGATGCGCTTGGGCTGCTCGGTCGATCGGAATACACCGCCGAAGGTTTCGTGCGCTGGAGCGAAGGGAAAGTGGCCGATTCGAGCCGGGTGTACCGCGCGTACGACGCCGCGCGGCGCCTAATCAAGACCTACATCAAGCGTAGCGCCACGGACATCCTCCGCCTCGACAGTCTGGTGTACGATGCGAACCATCGCCCGATCCAGCGGCTCGACTCGCGGGGCAAGGTGTGGAAAACCTATTACGACGCCAATGGGAACGTGATCGCCACGGTGGAGCCGAACGCGGTGACCCCTGACTCCACGAGCTACTGGTACCGCTCCGATGGGCTGCTCGACTCGCTGCGACTGCCAACGGCCACCAGGTCGCGTCGCTTCACGTACGACGCGACCTTCAAGAACCTCTATCGAGCCTTCGACGAAAACAACACCAAGGTGCTCGAGCGGTTCTACGACACCGGCGGCCGTCCCTACCAGACGTACAGCAAGGTCCGGGTGGCGGTCACGAGCGCGGCGACGAGCTCCCAGTGGCGGTTGGTCGAGCCGTTCTTCAATGCCGCGAACCAGCTCGACTCGACCGTACTCTCGCGCACGGACAACTGCACTGACCCCTGCGACAACTACGACTTCTTGCCCTGGCCCGGCGACACGTTCCATGTCCAACGGGTTGGGCACCGGTATGACCGGGCCGGGCGAGACTCGATACGGCTGAACGATCGCGGCATGGGAACTGGGAAGGGGGTCCGCTATCAGTACGACCGTCTGAGTCGGTTGATGGCCCGCTATCCCTGGGCGCCGGACTCCACCGGTGTGCGCGACAGCTTTTTCTACGACGTCGCTGGCAACCTGAAGAAAACGATCACCCGCCGGGGGGATGTGATCACGGTGAACTACGATTCCCGCAACCGGGACACCCTCTCGGTCATCGGCGGCGTCGACACGCTGCGCAGGGCCTTTGGGGGGCCGCTCGACCAGCTCACCCGGCAGTGGTACCAGCGCTACACCGACTCGATCGGCAACGTCAACCCTGCCGTGGCATGGGTGTATGACCAACGGGGCCGCCTCAAGTCCGACACGACCTACACCGGGACCACCGCACGGGCGACGAGCTACACCTACGACAC
>JBOHSO010000268.1:0-1994 GCA_050921685.1 Gemmatimonadales bacterium | reverse complement strand
CGACGTTGCCGTCCGCATCGATCTCCACAATCTCATCCGCCGTCAGGGTTCCCTTGTCCACGCCGCTCGTCGTGATGGCGAGCCGGAGGGGATCGCGATCCACCACCGCGCTGAAGTTGCCGCTCGTACCCAGCGCCCAGCCCCGGGCATGACACTGGCGGCCGATGTCCACGAGCTGTGCCGCAAGCTTGGCGAACGAGGCGGTCGTCGTCGGCATGTAGGAGCCTACGAACAGTTCTCAATGCGTGCAAGGCTTACCCGTCGAAATCACCTTCGCGAACACCTGATCCTGGACGGAGATGCCGGTGCGACGCTTCACGAGCTTTCGTGCGGCCGCGGGGGAGTGTGCGGATTCGCGCGTGCGACTGGAGTGGCACTTCCGCTACGCGACCGATGCGGGGCTCGCGCTGGGCCGAACGGTCGCCCGGTATGTCGCGGAGCACTCCCTGGGGGCTCTCAAGTAGAGCCTCGACGCCGGACCCGCCTGCACCGGGACCAAACGAACCACCCCGGCGCAGCGGACCGCCGCATCGTCGGGCTCTGCGGGGTCAATCCCGAGCGCAGGGCGGATTTCATCGCAGCCGGGTTCACACGATCATCATGCTGAACCGCGCTTCCGCTCAGTCGAGCACGGGCGAGATTCCACGTGTACACTTTTCAGGTCATGCGTGCCTGCCCGCCATTTCTCTTGGCCTTGGTCGCGATCACGGTGCCGCCAGTCACCGTCGCTCAGCAACCGTCCCAGAGCGGTGAATTCGTCGCGTCTGACGGAGTCCGCATTCACTATCTGGTGCGAGGCAGCGGCCGGCCGCTCGTGCTGTTGCACGGCTTCGCGCTCAGCGCGGATCTCAATTGGGTTGGGCCAGGAGCGCTCGATTCGCTCGCGACCGCGTTCACCGTGATTGTCCCCGATTTCCGTGGCCACGGTCGGAGCGACAAGCCGCACGACCCGGCCGCCTATGGCGCGCGCTTCACGGAGGATGTGGTGGAGTTGCTCGACCACCTGAAGATTCGCAAAGCGCACGTCGCCGGCTATTCGATGGGTGGCGCCATCGCGCTCAAGCTGCTCACGACGCACCCCGACCGCATGCGCTCGGCCGTGCTGGGCGGTGCGGGGTGGCAGCAGCCCGGCAGTCCACCACCTCCGTTCATCGGCGACTGGCTCACGAACCTCGATCGCGCGGCGTGCGAGCACACGAGCGTGGCCACGGCGTTACAACGCCCCGACGTGAAAGCGCTTCCTCCCCCGATCGTGGCGGCGCTCGATCGCAACGATCCCGCGGCGCTCGCCGCGGTGCTCCGGGGCGCGGGCGCGTTCGCCGTTCCCGAAGCCGACATTCGCGCCATCGAGGTCCCGGTGCACGCGGTCTTCGGGGAACGAGATGAGGGGGCGCGCGCTCAGGTCGACGCCTTGGCACGTGTGGTGCCGCCGCTCACGGTGACCATCCTCCCCAACGCGGATCACGCGGTGGCGATGGCGCATCCGCTGCTGGCTGCCGCGATCCGCGAGTTTGCGCGGGCGCACCAGCACGGCCCGAAGGACAGAGAACACCCCACGAGTGAAAGGCCTCACCGAGGAAAATGACGGTGAGGCCTTCTTGACGGGGCGCACACGTCCGTTCACGGCGGCGCGGGACTGTAGCTGTCCGTCCGGATCCACCACACCCCGTCACCGTCGCGCCGCCACACCTTCAGGAACTTCCCCCGGAAGCGTGCTTCATGGCCATCGGGTGTTGCGGTGGTGATCGTGTAATAGCCGATGTCATTGCGGAGATCGCCCGCCACCGCCCGATCGACCAGCTCGAAGCTGATCCGGTGCGTGTGGCGCCGGGCTCGAGCCGCATCGAAGGCCTCCGCGAACCGCGTGCGAATGGCCGACCGGCCCCGCAGCATGTCGCCCGAAGGCTGGAGGTAGAACGCGTCTTCCGTGTAGATCCGGCTCACACGCTCGGCGTCGAGCGAGGCGTAGGCCGCCGCGAAGCGCTGGTAGGGCT
>JBOHSO010000267.1:0-5866 GCA_050921685.1 Gemmatimonadales bacterium | reverse complement strand
CGTGCGCCCGCCGGGGCGATGGGGTTCGCGAGCATCGGTCCGATGCCACCCGAGCGCGCCCACGCCCACACGAGCAACGCGACCCCCACGAGCAACAGGAACGGGCTCCCCCAGGTCTCCAGAAACTTGATCGAGTCCATGCCGCGCAGCACGATCCAGACGTTCATCCCCCAGAACAACATGAAACACAGGAACTCGCCGGTGCCGAGCCCGACGAACGCGGGGAGCAGCCGCGGCAGCGCCGCGATGCCGGGCCACATCACCTCGAGCAGCTTGAAGATCGCCCAGCCGCCGATCCACGTCTGGATGCCGAACCAGCCGCACGCGACGAGCGCCCGCAGCAGGGCGGGGACGTTGGCGCCGAGCACGCCGAACGACGCCCGGGCCATCACGGGGAACGGGATCCCGTAGCGCGTGCCGGCGTGGGAGTTCAGCGCGATCGGGAGCAACACGACCACGTTGCCCAGCACCACCGCGCCGACGGCGGCCTGCCAGGTCCAGCCCCGGTCCACGAGACTCGAGGCGAGGGTGTAGGTGGGGATGCAGATCGCCATCCCGATCCACAGGGCGGCGATGTGCCACCAGTTCCAGGTGCGCCGCTCGGCCGGGACCGGCAGCAGGTCGGCGTTCGAGAGGCGGGGGTCGGGCGCTGAATTCAATGCGTGGCCTCCCGCTCCACAAACCGCCCCCTGCCAAGCGTTCCCACGAACTCCCCATCCTTCGCCTGCACCTCACCACGCACCGTGACGACGCTGGGCCGTCCGGTGCGCTCCCATCCCTCGTAGGCGTTGTAGTCCACCTTGGAGTAGCTGCATTCCTTCTTGAACGTGTCCCGATGGGCGGGATCGTACACGACCAGATCGGCGTCGCTCCCCACCTGGATCGTGCCTTTGCGCGGATACATCCCGAACAGACGGGCCGCCTGGGTGCTGCACGCGTCGACCATCGTCTGCAGGCCGAGCCGGTCCGCGCACACGCCGTAGGTGTGCACCAGGTCCACCCGCTCCTGCACGCTCGGGATGCCGTTGGGGATCTGGGTGAACGCCTCCTTCCCCATCTCTTTCTGGCCCTGGAAGCTGAACGGCGCATGATCGGTAGCGATGGTGCTGATGGCGCGCGATTTCACGCCGTTCCACAGCACGTCCTGGTTCCCCTTGGCGCGCAGCGGGGGCGACATGACGTATTTCGCGCCCTCGAAGCGCGGGCGGAGGGCGTAGGTCTCGTCCAGCACGAAATGCGGGATGACCGACTCGATCCACACGTTGACGCCCCGGTACCGGGCCGCGAGCGCCTCCCGGACGGCGGCATCGCACGAGGTGTGAACCGTGTACACGTGCGTGCCCAGCAGCTCCGCGAAGGAGCACAAGTGGTGTACCCCGTCCGCCTCCACGGTGGGCGGGCGGGACGGCCCGTGCCATTCGGGGCCGGTTTTTCCGGCGGCGAGCAGCGCCCGCTGCAGCGCGTCGATCGCATCGGCGTTCTCGCAGTGCGCCGTGACGATGACGCCCAGCTCCTTGGCGAGCTTCATGGCCGCGAACAGGTGCTCGTCCGAGAGATTGAGCGCGCCCTTGTAGGCGAGAAACACCTTGAACGACGCCACGCCATTCGCGACGATCTTGCGAAACTGCTCCCGCACGCGGTCTTCGAACCGGACGACCGACATGTGGAAGGTGTAGTCCAAGGCGGCGAGCCCCTCCGCCTTCGAGCGCCACAGCTCGAACGCGTCGAACGGCTCGTCGGTCGGCCCCGGGCAGATCATCTCGACCAGCGTCGTCGTGCCCCCCGCAAGCGCCGCCCGGCTGGCCGACGCATAGTCGTCCGCCGCGAAGGTGCCCATGAAGGGGAGGTAGATGTGCACGTGCGGATCGATGAACCCGGGGAACACGTACTTCCCGGACGCGTCGATCGTGTCGGTGCCGGCGGGCAGGGTCCGCGGGTCGATCGCTGGCTCGATGCGGGTGATGGTCTCGCCGGCGCAGAAGAGGTCGGCATGGTAGTCGTCGGTGGCCGTGATGATCCGGCCGCCGCGGATCAGGAGCGGCATGTAGGCGCCGGTGCCTGGTTCACGGCAGCTGCCTCACCATGTCGTCGTAGGTCTCCGGCCGGCGATCGCGGAAGAACTGCCAGGTGCGCCGCACCTCCTCGATCATCTCGAGGTTCATCTCGGCCACCACTAGCTCGTCTTTGTCCTCGCTGCCCACGGCCAGGAAGTTGCCGCGCGGGTCGACGAAATAGCTCGAGCCGTAGAACTGGCCGATGTTCCACGGGGCTTCGGAGCCCACCCGATTGATGCACCCCATGAAGTAGCCGTTCGCCACGGCGTGCGCCGGTTGCTCCAGCTTCCAGAGGTACTGGGACAGCCCCTTCACGGTGGCCGACGGGTTGAAGACGATCTCCGCCCCGTGCAGGCCCAGCAGGCGCGCGCCCTCGGGGAAGTGACGGTCGTAACAGATGTACACGCCGATCGTGGCGTAGCGGGTGTGGAACACGGGGTACCCGAGGTTCCCCGGCTTGAAGAAGTACTTCTCCCAGAACCCCGCCGTATGTGGAATGTGATTCTTGCGGTACTTGCCGAGATAGCTGCCGTCGGCGTCGATCACGGCGGCGCTGTTGTAGTACACCCCGGCCATCTCACGCTCGTAGATCGGCACGACAATGACCATGTCTTGCTGTTTGGCGAGCCGCTGCATCCGCTCGACGGTGGGGCCGGGGATCGGCTCGGCCAGGTCGCACCACTTGGAGTCCTGCGAGGGGCAGAAGTAGGGTCCGTTGAAGATCTCTTGCAGGCAGAGGAGCTGGACCCCTTTCTTCCCCGCTGCTTCGATGAAGGGAATGTGCTTCTCCAGCATCGCATCCCGCACCGCGGTAACCGGCACCGCCGGGTCGTTCACCGGGTTGGACATCTGGATCAAACCACCCACGACGGTTCGCGCCATTGGCCCTCTCGAGCGTCTAACTGGTTGAGGTGGCGGAAGCTAGGGCCAACGGCGTGGTTGTCAAACGGCACCGCGGCGGGACCGCGCGCCTACCGCTCCCCGATCGTGATGGAATGGCCCCGGGTCTTGAGTGACTGGAGCATCGCCGCCTTCTCGACGGCGCGGACATAGGCCTCGTCGGGCTCGATCAGCTTCTTTTCGACCAACTCGAGCAGCGCGTCGTTGAGGGTGGCCATACCGAGCTTCCGGCTGGTCTGGATGATGGACGGGATCTGGAAGGTCTTCGCTTCGCGGATCAGGTTCGAGATCGCCGGCGTGGACAGCAAAATCTCCCGCGCGGCGACGCGCCCGCCGCCGATCTTCTTGCACAGCGTCTGCGAGATGACCCCGCGCAGCGACTCGGACAGCATCACGCGGATTTGCGACTGGCGGTCGGTGGGGAACTGGTCGATGATGCGGTCGACCGTGGACGCGGCCGTGGTGGTGTGCAGCGTGCCGAACACGAGGTGCCCGGTCTCCGCGGTTTCGATCGCGATGGCAATGGTCTCGAGGTCGCGCAGCTCGCCCACTAGCACGATGTCCGGGTCCTCGCGCAGCGCCGCCCGGAGCGCGGTCTTGAAGCTCTCCGTGTGCAGGTGCACTTGGCGTTGGGTGATCAGGCAGCGCTTGTTCTCGTGTACGAACTCGATCGGGTCCTCGATCGTGACGATGTGGTCGGTGCGCTCGCGGTTGATGAGATCGATCAGCGCGCCCAGGGTGGTGGACTTCCCCGAGCCCGTGGGTCCGGTGACCAGCACGAGGCCGCGGTTGAGATAGCAGAGCTGCTGCACCTCCTTGGAGAGTCCCATCTCCTCGACGGTCACGACCCGGGCGGGGATCACCCGGAACACGGCCACCGGCCCCTTGCGGTCGCGCGCCGCGTTCACGCGAAACCGGGCCAGGCCGGGGATCTCGTAGGCGAAGTCCGCGTCCCCGGTTTCCTTCCATTCGCCCCGGTTGCGCTCCGGCATGATGGCGAGGAGCATCAGCGCCAGGTGGTCCGCGGTGGCGGGCGCCCCCTCCTGGCGGTGCATCTCGCCGTGGGTGCGGAAGATGGGCGGCTCGCCGACGCGCAGGTGCAGGTCGGACGATTCGGAGCGGACCAATGCCTTGAGCAACTCCCCCAATCGCGCCTCGGCGGCGCGGAACTGGTCATCGGCGAACTCGGCGGGCAGTGCGACCGGCCGTGCCGGCATGGGCTCGAGCGCCGCCACCGGACTATCGATCAGGGGCGCGGCGGCGATCGCCGAGGGTCGCGGCGGCGGTGGTGGGGGGCCCAGCGGCTTGGCCGCGGCCGGCTTGGCGGGTACCGATACCGCGCGGCGGCGCGGCTCGGTGGTGTGTTCGGCCTCGGCGACGCCACGCGACGGGCGGGCCGGCGGGGAGATCACGGCCGTGAGCCGCCCCGTTTCGGGCACGATGTGAATGCGCACCAGTCCCCGGTCGGCGACGTAGTCGAATTCGGTTTCCGAATGCCGGTCGATCTTGTCGGCCGCGTCGGAGGGCGCGATCTCGGTGAGCAGCGCGTAGATGTGCGCGTCGGTGAGGGGCTGCTTGCTCACCTTCCGTGGCTTCCCGTCTTTCACCATGGTGACCGGCTCGTCGGGGAGCAGGTAGAGCTGGTCGCCCTGCTCGCGGAGCAGGACGTCCACGAACGGATCGAGGCGCGCCGCCATGGGTCAGTCCCGCGGGCGCGCGAACAGGACGTGCGCGCGGTTCACGTAGTGAGTGCCCTCGTCGTTGGAGATCGCGAAAAACGGGTCTGGGGTGGCGTTCAGGTAGTCGAGCGGCCGCGCGTGGTGGTCGGGGAGCTCGATCTGCGCGCGCCCCGTCAGCGTTGCGCCGTTGACGAGCACGAGCTCGATCCGCAGCTCGCGCGCGGCCGACAGCCGGTCCGGGTCGACGATGGGGGCGTGCTCCACCGCGAGCGCGATCGTCTGTCCCTTGGCGACCAGCAGCACCCGGTCGTCGTCGGCTGGCAGGAACGGAAAAAAGGAATCGGCGCGATTGAGCATCTCGAGTGGCGTCTCCGGGCCGTCGTGTTGCGAGACGCGTGCCCCGAGATAGATCGTGCCCGCCTTGGGCCGTCCGTGGGTGAGCGTGAGCCGCGCCGGCGTGGTGGTGCGGGGGAGCTGGAAGTCGGTCACCGGCGACGCCATCCTTGCACGCGCCTTACTGGGCGCGGCACTGCACCGAGCTCGGCGGGGTCCGCCCGCAGGCGATGCTCGCATCCATGCCGGACGCCAGGGGGCCGCAGGCGGTGGTCTGGGCACCCTCGCGCGCGTCGGCCTCCGATCGGCCGGTGGCGCTCGCGCAATTGGTGCGGCCGCCGTAGGTCACGCAGACCTCGCATCGGGTGGACGCCTGCGCAGTGGTCAGATAGAAGAACAGGACCACGACCAGGCCGACGACCACCAGGGTCAGCACGGTGGAACGTTTCACGGGTGCCTCGTGTTCTCGACTGGGTGGACGGCAAGTCCGCTCCCAAGCTAACATCCGGTATGGCGGAAGAGAAAAGGCGGCCCATCAGCTCGGCGGCGTGGCAGGAGGCGCGGGGCCTCGTCTGGGGGCATCGCCGCCGCCTGGCGCTGGGTCTCGGGTTGCTGGTCGTCAATCGGCTCGCGGGGCTCGTGCTGCCGTCGTCATCCAAATACCTAATCGATCACGTGATCGGGGAGCGGCGCCTGGAGCTGCTGGGCTGGATCGCCCTGGCGGTGGCCGCCGCCACGGTGGTGCAGGCGGGGACGTCGTTCGCGCTGGCGCAGGTGCTCGGGGTCGCGGCGCAACGGGCGATCACGGACATGCGCCGCCGCGTCGAAGCGCACGTGGCCCGCCTGCCGGTGCGGTTCTTCGACACGACCCAGTCCGGCGTGCTGATCTCGCGGATCATG
>JBOHSO010000266.1:0-2336 GCA_050921685.1 Gemmatimonadales bacterium | reverse complement strand
CCATTCGGACGTGGGCGGCGCGACGCCGGGGAGCATGCCGGCCGGGGCCCGCGAGCTCTACGCCGAGGGGATCGTGCTGCCACCGGTACCGTACACGCCGGACGTCGAGCGGCTGTTGTTGGCCAACGTGCGCACACCGGAGGCGCGCCGGGCGGATCTGGCCGCGCAGCGGTCCGCGGTAGAGCGTGGAGCGGTCGGGATGTTGGCGCTCGTGGATCGCCATGGGTGGAGGTTCGTGCAGCAAGCGGCGCGAGACCTGATGGATGATGCCGAAAGGCGGACGAGGGCCGCACTCGCCAAAGCGATCGTGGACACCGGAGAGAGTACCGCGTACGGGGCCGTCGACTACCTCGAAGGCGACGGGGTGACCGATGAGGACATCCCAATCCGGGTCAACGTGGAAATCCGTGACGGCATGTTCCACGCCGATTTCACCGGGACGTCTCCCGCCGTGACGGGGAACGTGAATTGTCCCCTCGCGGTGACGCGGGCGGCGGTGCTCTTCGTCGTTCAAACGTTGGTCGGCGAAGACGTACCGATGAACGCCGGCGTGGCGCGGGTGGTTCGTGTCACGGCACCGGACGGGTGCCTCGTCAACGCCCGCCGGCCGAGCGCGGTTGCGGCTGGGAACGTAGAGACCTCCCAGCGCATCGCCGACGTCGTGTTCCAGGCGCTGTCGCTGGGTGGGGTGCCCGTGCCGGCGCAGGGACAAGGCACGATGAACAACGTGACGTTGGGAAGCGTCGCGCTGCGGGGAAATGGTGAAGGGTGGACATACTACGAGACGATCGGTGGTGGACAGGGAGCCACCCCCATGGGCCCGGGTCCCTCCGGCGTACACGTCGGCATGTCGAACACGCGGAACACGCCGATCGAAGTGCTGGAGCTCGAGTATCCCCTCCGCGTGATTCGCTATGCGCTGCGGCGCGGCAGCGGGGGCGTGGGGCGGTGGCCCGGTGGGGATGGCGTCGTGCGTGAGTACGAGCTCCTTGGCGATGCCGAGGCGAGCATCCTGAGCGAGCGCCGGTGGCGCGCCCCGCGTGGGGCCGCCGGTGGGGGCGACGGCTCACCCGGCCGGAATCTCCTGAACGGGGTTTCGTTGCCCTCCAAGGTGACTCGCCGACTCGTCGGAGGTGACGTGCTTGGCATTGAAACGCCGGGCGGCGGAGGGTGGGGCCCGGTTGCTTGACAGTCGCCATCTCCCTCGGCATTTCATTTCCAATCGTTCACCTCGAGAGCCGGCTCATGCACCCGATTTCCACACCTCGCGCAACGCTCCTCCTCATGCTCGCCTGCGCCACGCGTGCAGACGCCCAACGCAATCCGTTCCGGATGGACCTCGGGTCGCACCGGTCCGTCTCGATCACGTGGACCGCCGACGGCCCCATCATCGCCGATGGCCGGCCGGTCGGCTCGAGCGCGGTGACGTTGACCGGCCTCTTGACGCCCACCTCGTTCGTGATGACGGGCCAGGGTCAGGTGACGGTCCAAGGGCGGGCGACCGCGGTACGCACCTGGAACCTCACGACGCCCGACGCAGACGCCGATGATCGTGGCGGCACCGACACGATCGTGGTCACCCCGTCCCTCCAAGGGCTCCTGGCCCGGGAATTCGACGCGCTGCCCGCCGACGCGAAGGCGCGGCTCGTCGCGAACCTGGCCCGGCTCGACGAGGAACGGCTGGACGACCTCCACGCCAATCCGGTCGCGGGCGGCAGGAAGACCGGCAGCGCTACGGTGGCCGGGATCGCGTGTGACGTAATCGAGCGCGGGACGACGCGCTTCTGCGTATTGCCCGACGCGCCGAGCGTGGCGCTGCGGATGGAAGGCAGTCTGCAGCGTGGAGGGGCGCTGGTCGCCACCCGGGTGCAGCTCGATGCTCCGGTGCCGGCGAGTGCGTTCACCTACCCGGCCGGCAGAGCGGTGGTCCGTCGCACTGCCGAAGACCTGTATAGCGAGGGGGGGTGGCCGGTCGGTCTGTACGCCGATAAGCACGAGGGCGAGTCGCCGTCGTCGCTCGAGGCGCTTGCCCGGTTCGTGGTGCGGTATCTGGCGAGCGCGGAAGCCGCGGCGGAGCTCGAGGAGTCCGCGCCGGATCAGTGAGGGCCGAACCCGAGTAGCGCGGCGACCACTCGAACCCAAGGAGGCGTGCATGAACTACGCGCTCGTGGCGGTGCTCGGGCTCGTTTCGGGAGTGGTGTCGGGCCTGTTCGGCGTGGGCGGGGCCATTCTCGTGGTACCGGGTCTCGTCTTGCTCGCCAGGCTCCCGCAGCACATGGCGAACGGCACCTCACTCGCCGCGCTGCTCCTGCCCGTGGGTCTCCTCGGCTTTCTCC
>JBOHSO010000265.1:0-8686 GCA_050921685.1 Gemmatimonadales bacterium | reverse complement strand
CGCACCACGCGCCGCACCGCCGCCTCGATGTCCTGCTCCGCTCCCACTCCGGTGTAGGCGACCTTCCCCGCGCCATCCAGCACGACGACGTAGCTCGTCGTCGGCGCCTGGAAGGCGCGGGTCGCGTTGCCCCTGGCGTCCCAGAGCACCCGGAACAGCATCGGGTGCCGCGTCAGGTGACGTTTGATGGACGCCTGGCTCTGGTTCACCGCCACGGCGATGACCACGAACTCCACCCGGTCGCCGTAGCGCGCGCGCGCCGCTTCGATCCTGGGGAACAGCTCCGCGCACAACGGGCACCACGTGGCCCAAAACTCGAACAGGACCGGCTTCTTGCCGATGATCCGGCCGAGGTCTACCGGGCGCCCATCCAGGTCTTCGATCGTCACCGCCGATGGCGTGGCACCGACCGCGATCCCGACGTCATCTTCCTGAGCGAAACCACGGTCCGCGACGCCAAAGCTCACAGCGACGACGCAGCATACCACCCACCCCGCACGACGCACCGTCTTCACAGCACCCGCCCCATCTGAACGAAGTAGTACTCCGCCATCCCCAGGAGCACCACGCCGGCCACGCGCTTGATCCACACCATCCAGCGGCCCGGCTTGGGAAGCACCGCGAGCGTGCCCGAAAACAGGCCGACCGCGGCGAGCACCGCCGTCATGCCGAGCGAGAACACGAAGAGATAGAGGAAGCCGAGCCCGGCGCTGCGGGTGGTCGCCACCCACGTCAGCACGGCCGCGAAGGCCGGTGCGCCGCACGGCGCCGCGACGATTCCGGACGTGGCGCCGAGCAGGAACACGGCGGGATAGGAGCCGCCGCCGAGGCTCCCCGCCCAGGCGGCGAGGCGTTGCGGCGCCGTCAGGGGAATCACGTCGAGCAGCGCCAGCGCGAACACGAGCAGCAGGTTCCCCACCGCGAATCGCGCCCACGGGTTGGAGGCGATGGTGCCGAACAACGATCCGGTGAGCCCGGCGACGAGGCCCATCGAGGCGTACAACAACGCCACGCCCGACACGTAGGTCAACGTGAGCCCCACGACGCGGCCGCGACGTGGAGCCTCGGCCTGTGAGCCGCCGATGAGCCCGGCGGTAATCGGGATCATCGGATAGATGCACGGCGACAGGCTCGTGAGCAGCCCCGCCCCGAACAGGATCGCCATCGCGGCCAGGGGGCGGTGCTGCAGCGCCTCCGTCAATCCGGCCAGGACGAAGAAAGCGAGGGGCATCGGAACAATCTACATTGGGCGTGTCTGACGACTCGGGGGAACGGTGGTTCGAGGCGGTTCGGACGGCAAGCCGCGCTGCGCCTGGCTGGGCGACAACCCGGTGATGCTCGCCTACCACGACGCGGAGTGGGGCGTCCCGCTGCACGGCGACAAACGCCTGTTCGCGAAGCTGATTCTCGACGGCTTTCAGGCCGGGCTCTCGTGGGCCATCATCCTGCGCAAGCGGAACGCATTCCTTCGGGCGTTCGACGGTTTCAACCCCGACAAAATGGCGCGGTATACCGCCGCCCGGCGTCGCCGGCTGCTCGCCGATCCCGGCATCATCCGCAACCGGCAAAAGGTCGACGCCGCGATCAGGAACGCACGAGCGTTCCTCGAGCTGCGCGAGGCCGGGGTGTCGTTCGACGAGTACTTGTGGAGCTTCGTGGACGGTGTACCGAAGCAGAACCGCTGGCGGTCACTGCGACAGCTTCCCGCCAGGACGAAGGAGTCCGAGCGCATGAGCAAGGCGCTGGTCGACCACGGCTTCGGCTTCGTGGGACCCACGATCTGCTACGCGTTCATGCAGGCGGTGGGGATGGTGAACGACCACATCGTGTCCTGCTTCCGGCACCGTGAGGTCGCGCGACTCTAGCCGGGCGGGATCCCCGTTTCCTCCAGGAACAGGCTGCCCCCCGCCGGCTTCCCGAACCGCTGCTGGGTGCGCGTCAGCACGAGCCGATCCATCGCGCGGGTCATCCCGACGTACAGTAGACGTCGCGCTTCTTCGATCTCGCGGGTCGCCCCGCGGGCCAGCTCGCGGCCACCCGGCAGCTGCTCGTCTTCCACTCCGACCACGTAGACCCGCGAGAACTCGAGCCCTTTGGTGGAATGCAACGTGAGCAGGTTGACCCGGTCCGGGTCGACCTCCACCCCGTCCGAGGTCGACAGGGCCACCCGTTCGAGGAGGCGCCGGATGCCCTCCGCGAGCGTGTCGGCCGCGCTCGCGGCGACCAATATTTCGAGCCGGGCGACCGCCGACGGGTACCGCTCCGCCGGCGGCCGCTCTGCCCGCAGGCGCTCGAGCAGTCGGCGTCCGCCCAGGCGCTCGACGACCTCGTCCCGCGTCGGCAGGTCGTCCCGCCCGGCGCGCTCGCCTTCGTAGTAGTCGAGGCACCCGCTGTAGCGGCCGAGAGCGTAGATGCGCGACACGTCCGCGAGGGCGCGCCGCTCGGGATCGGCTCCAGCATCCTCCGCCATAGCGAGGGCAAGGCCGACGAAATCGAGCAGGTTGACGAGCGCGGTGGTGCGTGCGCGCCGCTGCTTCTCCCGCCACAGGGCCGTGAAGACACCCACGAGCGCCACCGCATCGTCCTGGGCGCGGTGGGCGCGCTCGAGCGGTACTCCGAAGCGCTCCGCCAGCGCCCCGAGCTTCGCGCTCTCGTCCGACAGCGCGCGGGCCAGGGGGAGGGTATCGAAAAAGACCAGCTCGCCGGTGCCAGGGAGATCGCGCGTTTCCCGGCGCAGCACGGGGATGTCGAAGCGCTGCCCGTTGTGGGCGACCAGCACCCGGTCACCCACGAAGCTCCGGAACCCGGGCCAGACCTGCGCGAAGCGTGGCGCGGCGGCGAGATCGGCGTCGCTGTAGCCGTGGACGTCCGTCGCCGAGACGGGCACCGGACGCTCGGGACGAACCAGCGAATGGAACGTTTCTACGATCCGACCACCCTCAACCAACGCCGCTCCGATCTCGACGATCTCGCAGCTGTGGACGTCGGTTCCGGTGGTCTCGAGATCGAAGGTCACGTAGGCCGGGAACGGCTCACCGGGCTCGCGCACGTGGTCGAGCTGCAGCGCCTTGAAGAGACGCACCACCAGTTCCGCGGGGTCGCCGTCGTCCGCCCGCAGCACGAGGTCGCCGGGATGCGGTCGATCGTCCGACCCGAGGACCCGCAGCGCGCGGACGGCCTCGGCGGCGGCGAGCAGGCCGCGGATGCCGATCTCGAGCCCCCGCCGGGGGGCGATCCACACGGTGCCGCCGCTCTCGCGCGCGCCGCGCAGCTTGCCGGCTAATTCCGCGGCGCCGGGATAGACGGCCGGATCGACGAGGTCCCCCAAGTGCTCGTCGAGCGGGTTCCGGTACTTGCCCATCCGCTGTCCCAGGAGCTCGGTCACAAGTCCGCCGAGACGCTCCTGCGTCTGGGCGACGGCCCGCAGGTTCTCGACCTGATAGATGAAGCGCCAGAGCCAGCGCGCGTCCTGTTCCCCATGGGTCTCGCGGGCGACCCGTCGCAGTGAATCGAGGAACGCCTCGCCGCGCCGGGAGGCCGCGCGCACCCGCTCGAGCAAGGCGTCCGGCAGCATGTGCGCGGCGAGGGCTTCGAGCGCCGCGGGGTCCCCCGCATCGGCGATCACGCGCACCGAGGCGACGACCTGGCCGATCACGGGATCGTCCGCCAACGCGCGGCCGCGCGCCAGCCGGACCGGCAGTCCCGCTTCGAGAAACCGCCGCTCGAGCTCCCGGCCGATGTCGTGCTTCCGGTACAGCACGGCTACGTCGCCCCAGGCGAATCCGTGCGCGGCACGGTCACGGGCGATGTCGGCGAGGACCCAGTCCGCTTCGGCCGCCTCGTCCGGAAACCGGTGCGCTTCGACCGGAAACGGGGATTCTCGAAGGGCCTCGAGCCGCTTGTCGAACAGCGGAGGATTCCGCTCCACCAAGCGGCGGGCGACGGCGAAGATCGCCCGCGCCGAGCGACGGTTCTGATCCAGCACGATCGGCTCGACGCCGTACTCGCTGCGGAACCGCCGGATCACCTCCGGGTCCGCGCCCGTCCAGGAAAAGATGGACTGTTCGTCGTCCCCGACCGCGAACAGGCTGCGGTGCAGCTCGGCGAGACGCGTGACGATTCCGTATTGGACGGGGCTCAGGTCCTGAAACTCGTCCACCAGGACGTGATCCCACCGGGCCGCCTCCGCTTCCGCGACCCGTGGATGGCGCTCGAACAGCTCCTGCACGAGCACGAGGAGGTCGTCGAAGTCGGCCTGATTCCGCTCACGCAGCGCGGCCACATAGCGATCGTACACGGCGTCGACGTCGACCTCGAGCCGGTATCCCTGCAGCCGCCTGCGGCCGAAGAGCCCGAGCATCCACGCCCGCCGCTTGCGCGGGCGCACGCCGAGCCGCCGCAGCAGGGCATGTTGATAGTCCTCGTTCGCGATGCCGAACCCGCGCCGCAGGCCCACCAGCTCGGCGCGCTCCCGCAGGATACCGGCGCAGAGCGCGTGCAGCGTGCCGCGCGTCACCTCCCAGGCGGCGGTGCCCAGTTCGCGGTGCAGCCGGCGGACGACTTCCTCGGCGGCTTTGTTGGTGAAGGTGACGGCGCAGATGCGGGAAGGCCGCGCCGCGTGCGAGGCGATGAGGTGGTGGACCCGCTCGACGAGGCAGAACGTCTTCCCCGCCCCTGGGCCGGCGAGCACGAGCACGGGGCCGAGCGGCGCTTCGATGGCGCGGCGCTGCTGCTCCGATGGCGTGGCGGGCGACTCGGATCCGACCAGCGTGGTTTCGATGCCGGGTAAAGCTAAGTTGTCCCCGTGACCTATGACATCATCCTCGCCGGCCTCGGCGCGATGGGCAGCGCCGCGGCGTTCCAGCTCGCGGGACGAGGGGTCCGCGTGCTCGGCCTGGACCGCTACCACCCGCCCCACATCCTCGGTTCCACCCACGGCGGCTCGCGCGTGATCCGCGAGTCCGCCTTCGAGCATCCGCGCTACGTGCCGCTCGCCCGCCGCGCCTACCAGAATTGGCGGCGGCTGGAGACGGAGGCGGGGGAGTCGCTGCTGCACGTTACCGGTGTGCTCTTCGTGGGGCCGCCGGAGGGCGCCCTCGTGGCCGGCACGTTGGCCAGCGCGCGCGACCACGGGGTCCACCACGAACTGCTCACGCCCGAAGCTCTCACCCGGCGCTTCCCCGCCCTGCGCCGCCTCGATGAGGTGGTCGGCGTGCTCGAGCCGGGCGGCGGGTGGCTCGATCCCGAGCGCTGCCTCGCGGCCAGCCTTCGTCTGGCCGGCGCGCGGGGGGTCGAGCTGCTTTTCGACGAGCCGCTCTTGCGCTGGGAGTCGGATGGGGACGGGGTCGTCGTGACGACACCGCGCCACCGCTATCGCGCCGGCCGGCTGTTGCTCGCGCTTGGGCCTTGGCTGCCCGAGCTGCTGGGCCCCGTCGGCGTGACCCTCGCGGTCGAGCGACAAGTGCAGCACTGGTTTGTCCCGGCCCCGGATGCGGTAACCGACATCGTCCGGCTCCCGATCTTCATCCGCCAGGCGCCCGAGGGGGTGTTTTACGCGCTACCGCCGGCCAGCGGGGAGGGCGAGGTCAAAGTCGCGGTGCACCACGACGGCGCGCTCACCACGCCGGGCACGGTCACCCGGTCCGTGTCCCCGCAGGAAATCGAGGCAACGCGCACGCTGCTCGATTGTTACGTACCGGGACTCGCCGCAGCGCACCGCCGTGCCGCCGTCTGCCTCTACACCAACTCGGCCGACGGCCACTTCGTGATCGACCGTCACCCCGGCCACCCCGCGGTCATGGTGGCCAGCCCCTGCTCGGGGTTCGGCTTCAAGTTCGCGAGCGTGGTGGGCGAAATCCTGGCCGACCTCCTGACGGACGCCGGAACCCGCTTCGATCTCGAACCCTTCCAGCTCGAACGCTAGACGCCGACCAGCCATCATTGTGTGGTTCGAACGCAACGGGATGGCGGGCCGGACCTCGCCTTGGGTTCTTTGGAACCCGCTCGCGGGACCAATCGGAAACGTTACGACGATTCCCGGGTATATTCGGACCCTCATGACACCCGGCGACGCTCACCGGGCGACCAGATGGTTGGTGAGATTACTCACAGGAGTTTCGGGCGGGCAGCCGCGGGGCGCTGCCGCTCGCCGTCTCGAGGTGCCCCGGCAGGGAAAGGAACGTTCGCATGGACTCCAAGACTCGAATCGGCGCGACCGCGACCCTGGCGCTGCTCGGCGCGCTCGCGTGCCAGAAGCCGTCGCCCGAGTTGCAGGCGCGTATCGACTCGCTGCAGACCGCGGCGACCGAGCGTGACCACCTGGTGCAGGAGATGGCCCAGAATGCCCGGATGATCTCGGATATCTCCGCCGAGCTCGCGAAGGTGCGGGTCCGGACCAAGCTGAACGTCTCGAGCGAGTCGCCCAGCCAGGCCGCCCGCGACAGCATGGTGCAGAAGGTGCGCTACATTGCGACCCGCCTGAGCCAGAGCGACGCCCAGCTGCGCCAGAGCGAGCGCCGCATCCGCTCGATGACCACGATCTCCGACAGCTTGCGGAGCACGCTCGCGGGCACGATCGCCAACTACGACAGCGTCGTGTCGTCGCAGCGCGCCCAGTTGGTGACGTTCGCCTCCCAGATCGACTCGCTGAAGGGCGAGAACACCGCGCTGTACGCCGTCAACACCGCGCTCAAGGACACGGTGTCCGATCTGTCGTTGCGCGAGAACACGGTCTACTACGTGATCGGCACCAAGGCCGACCTGAAGAGCCGGGGCGTCATCGACGAGACCGGCGGCAGCCGGTTCCTGTTCATCCTGTGGAAGTCCGGCAAGTCGGTCCAGCCGGCGCGCACGCTCGACCCGACCGTGTTCACGGCGATCGACAAGCGGCAGGTGACGACGATCCCGCTGCCCGACTCGACCAAGACCTACCGGGTCGCCTCACGCCAGGACCTTTCCGCGTTGGCGACTCCCCTCAACGGTGACGGCACGGTGCACGGGAGCCTACAGATCGCGTCGCCCGATCGGTTCTGGTCGGGGTCGAAGTACTTGATCATCGTCGAAAGCTGAGCGACACCGGCGCGCCGCCCCACGCGGGGGACGCAGCGGCGACCGACCCCGGCCGAGGTGGCCGGGGTCGGTTTCGTCTTAGAAGGCGACTTCGAGTTTCACCCCGACCGAAGCGTTGAGGACCTGACTCAGATCGTTCTCCAGAGGTAGTCGCACGAGGACGCCGGGCCGTAGCCGACCGAACGCCACCGCCGCCCCAAGCGACAGGTCATGCACGGTCCGCTCACCCAAGCTGAGATTTTGCGTGACGATCGCCCGCCCGTTGATCGCCGCTCCCAGTCCCGCACGGTCCTTTTCATAACCAACCTGGAAGGCGTAGTCGAGGAACAACTCCGGCTCTCCCCCGCTGGTCGGGATCACGAAGGTCGGTCGAAGCGCGGTGCGCACGGCCAACCCCCCGGCCTTCCGGAACCGATACCCTGCGATGCCGCGGATCGTGAGCAAATCCGAAAAATACGCCTCGAACTCAGTGTAGTCCCCGATCAGGCCGACCGAAGGAGCGAGGAACGCGTCCCCCGACACCGACGCGATTGGCAGCCGCACGCCCAGCTCACCGATGAACGACCCGCGAGGATTCGTGGCCATTCCGAAGTACGGGTTCCCGATGACGGTGCTGCCTTGCGTCGCACCTTTTTGCTTCGCGTGAACCAGGGGAAACTCTCCCACCAGGACGAGCTCCCCGAGCTGCCAGCGCACGCCCAGCTCATCGATCGTCGTGAGAAAGGTCAAGCCCCCGCCCTCGAACATCGGCTTCAGGATGTCGAGAAAAACAGCCTTGGGCGACGGGTCGCCGGAGGGAGACAACACCTGCGCGTGGGCACGGCCGGGATGAACGAGACCGGCCAGGATGAGCGCGGAGCAAGCCAGGCGGTGGCGACGCATTTGAGGCGCTCCTGTCAGGGTTCCTGCGAACAATGAATGCCGTTCTCAAGCGGGTATCAAGTCCTGCGCCTTGAGCTAAGCGTCGGCGACCCTCCGGCCCTCGCAGCTATTATTATCGGCGCCATGTCATTGGCCAGAACCCTCCTGCTGCGGGCGTCGCACAGCCGATGGCTCGCCGACCAGTTCCGCAAACGGCAGTTCGCCCGGCGCGCGGTGGGTCGCTTCCTACCCGGGGAGGAACTCGCCGCCGCGCTGGACGCGAGCGCGGAGCTCGCGGCGGCCGGAATCGGTACCGTCCTCACGGAGCTGGGCGAGCAGGTGAGGAGCGGCGTCGAAGCGCAGCAGGTGCGCGATCACTACGGCGACGTGTTCGACCAGCTGCGAGAGCGGTTCCTCCCGACCCAGGTATCCGTGAAACTGACCCACTTGGGCCTCGACGTGGACCGTGAGGCCTGCGTCCGCCATGTGCTCGCGCTGGCCGCCAAGGCCAAGGAGGAAGGTTCCTTCCTGTGGATCGACATGGAGGAATCCCGCTACGTGGATGCCACACTCGACATCTTCCGCCACGCCCGTGCCGAGCGCGGCAACGTCGGTGTGTGCCTGCAGGCGTACCTGCGCCGGACGCCGCAGGACGTGACCGCGTTGCTCCCCCTGTCGCCCGCGATCCGGTTGGTGAAAGGCGCCTACAACGAGACCGCCGACGTCGCGCTCCCACGCAAGAAGGACGTGAACGCGC
>JBOHSO010000264.1:0-4714 GCA_050921685.1 Gemmatimonadales bacterium | reverse complement strand
ATCCGCGTCCTCCGGCAGGTCGAAGTAGGCGCCGAGCTCCTCGACCAGCTGCTCGGTCGAGACCACGCCGGTGAGGATGCGCTCGGGACCACCGGGATCGACGAGCAGATAGCCGAAGGGGCGGTCGAGCCCCGAGAGCACGATGGCGCGCCGCTCGTGGTCGGGCTGCTCCACGTACACCGTGTCGGCATTGGTCGGCACGAGGGCGATGCCGTTGGCGGCCAGCAGAGACGCGACCCGCTCCGTGTAGTAGTCGAGCTCACGGACGGCGGTCTCGGTCGCCTCGTCGTCGAGCGTGTCTCCCGCCGGCAGCCAGAACACCACGACGCTCGGACCGGTAACGACGCGAGGTGTCCGGAGGGTCATCCCGCGCGGCCTGTCCCGGCGAGCGCGCAGCATGACCGAAAGCGAGGTGTCGGCAGACGCCGGTCCGGCCCGCTTCGTCCCGGCCTCGGGGCGGCAGGCGATGATCAGCAAGAGCACAGCGGTCGAGCGTTTCACGATCAGAAAGATAAATGAGCGGGTTTGCGCTCGCTGTTGCGGTGACGGGCGCCACACGACCTCTGGCTGGGTGTTCCTCCGGGCCCTCAATAGCGTAGATTGGCCTGATGCCCGGCCGGCCATTCGTCCACCGCCACCACTGGGTCGTCCGCCTGACGCATTGGGGGACGGCCATCGTCCTGGTCGGCTTGATCACGAGCGGCCTGCAGATCTACGCGGCCTATGCCCGATTCGGAAACCGCGGTGACCCCTCGTTCCCCAGCCCGTTCGACGGCACCCGCTTTCCACACTGGTCGCGGCTCGGGGGATGGCTCGCCGGCGCGCTCAACTGGCATTTCGCCCTGATGTGGCCGCTGGTGGGCTTCGGCCTGCTCTACGCCACCTACCTCGTGGCCAGCGGCGAGTGGCGGGCGCTGGTGTTCCGCCCGCGCGACGTCCCGGACGCGATCGAAATGGCCAAGTACTACCTGCGCCTGCGCAAGGACCACCCGCCGCAGGGCAAGCACAACCCGCTCCAGAAGCTCGCCTACACGTCGGTGGTACTGCTTGGCGCCCTGGCGGTGCTCACCGGACTGGCGATCTACAAACCGTTGCAGTTCTCCTGGCTCACCACGCTGTTCGGCGGCTTCCAGGCAGCCCGATACTGGCACTTCTGGACCGTCTGGATCTTCGTCGGCTTCAGCATCGCGCACGTGCTGCTGGTGTTCCTGGTCGATCCTGCGTCCCTGCGTGCGATGATCACCGGGTGGTACCGGGGACGGTTTCCAAGCCATGGCTAGACCGGATCAGACGCCCTGGCGCAGAGCCGCCGAGCAAGACCCGGGGCTTGACCGGCGCGGGTTCCTGAAGCTCGTGACGGTCGCGGGATCGGCGTCGCTCGTCGCCGGATGCGGCTGGGACGGCGGCGACCTGGTCCGCCCACGTTTGCTCTCGATCAGCAGGCTCAACGACTGGGTCGGAGAGAAGATCCTCTATTCCCCTTCCCGACTCGCGCCCACGTACGCGGTCGCCGACCGCAGTATGGCCTTGCCGAGCTATTTCATCTCGAGCTCGACGCCGATGCTGCGCGACCCGGCGGGCTGGCGGCTGGCGGTGGACGGGCTCGTCCGGACTCCGCTGGCGCTCTCGGTCGACGACCTGATGCGGATGCCCCGGACCAGCTACACGGTCAAGCACCATTGCGTCGAAGGATGGACGGCCATTGCCTCGTGGGCGGGGACGCCGGTAGCGGCGATCGTAGAGCGCTGCCGGCCCCTGCCCGCGGCGCGCTACATCCTCTTCAAGAGCTTCGATGCGGATTATTCCAACGGCTGGGACCTGGCGAGCGCCCTGCACCCGCAGACGATCCTCGCCTACGCGATGAACGACCACCCGCTGCCGCCGGCCCACGGCGCGCCGCTGCGACTGTACTCCCCCACCAAACTGGGCTACAAGATGACTAAGTACCTGGTGTCGATGACGTTCATGGACACGCGGCCGGGGGGGTACTGGGAGGATCAGGGCTACCCCTGGTTTGCCGGGATCTAGACGGCGAGACGGCGAGGGAGACGCCTAGCCGCTAGGCCGCCGAGAGGGCATGCGTCTCGGCCTCTATTGCCTCATCCTATGGCGGCCAGTGCGTCGTGCATCTCCCCCCCGCTCTTGTACCGCTTTTCCTTTCCCTTCGCCATCGCCTTGAGTATCACCTGCGCCAGCCCCTCCGTCACCTCGGGGTTGAGGGTACGCGGGCTGGGCGGGTCCTCCTCGAGATGCTTGGCGATGAGGGACCACGGGGTGTCCGCTTCGAACGGCACGCGGCCGGTGAGGCACTCGAACAGCACCACGCCCGCCGAGTACAGGTCGCTGCGTGGGTCGAGCTCCAGACCGGAGAGCTGCTCGGGCGACATGTAGTCCGGGGTCCCGATCGCCATGCCGGCCTCGGTGAGTCCCTTCCCTTTGGGTGGGTTCGCGAGCCGGGCCATGCCGAAGTCCATCACCTTCAGGAACCCGTTCGGCTCTACGACCATGTTCTGCGGCTTGATGTCGCGATGGATCACGCCCTGCTCGTGGGCGACTTCGAGGGCGCGGCACAGCTGCTTGCCGACGGTGAGCGCGACGGGCACCGGCAGCCGGCCGCGGCTTTGGATCAGCGCCTTGAGCGAGGTGCCCTCCACGAATTCCATGGTCAGATAGTAGATCCCGCTCACCTCACCCAGGTCGTAGGTCCGCACGACGTTGCGGTGCGTGATCTTGCGGGCGAGACGGATCTCCTGCTTGAAGCGCTCCAGCGCCACCGGGTCGCCGGCCACGGTGTCGGGGCGCAGCGTCTTGATCGCGACCGGCTCGCCGAGCTCCCGGTCGAAAGCGCGGTACACCACGCCCATTCCGCCCGCGCCGAGGACTTCCTTCACCTCGTAGCGATTGGCGAACACCGAGCCGGGCCGCAGCACGTCGCCGCCGAGCGAGGGGCGGTCCGCGACGGCGCGAATCGCCGTCGGCGCCGCCGCGAGGGGCTGGGTGGCCGAGGCGCCGGCAGCCTGCATCATGTACTCCACCAGCTGGGCCTTCTCCCGGAGGTCCTCCACCAGGCTGCGGAACGCCCGTGAGAGCACGCCGATCTCGTCCTGGCTCGTGACGGGGATCTCGACCGAATAGTCGCCGTCCTGGACCTGGCGGGTGGCGCGGACGAGCTGCTGCACCGGCCGGGCGATGTGGCGCGCCAGGACGAATGCTGAGGCGAGTGCGAGCACGATGCCCAGCGCGATCGCGGCCAGGATAGTGCGCTGCAGCGTGCGGAAAGCGGCCAGCTCGGCCTCGCGCGAGCGGAACCCGACGAAACCGCCGCGCAGGTCGCCGGCGGGCGAGCGGATCGCCCCGGCCAGCCCGATCAGGTGCGCCCCGCCCAGCTCCGCCGTCATCGCCTCGCCGATCGAGTCGCCAGCCAATTGGTCGGGGTGCACTCCGGCGCGCAGCGCGGGGGTCAGCTCGTCGCGCGGTAACGTGCTCCCGACGATGTAGGGCTGATTCAGCGTATCGAGGGCGAAAAACACCACGTCGGAGTTCGTGGCCTGGCGGATCGCCTGGGCCAGGGTGTCGTTGACCTCCAAGGTGGCGACCAGCGCACCCTGCGCCGCCGCATCGGTGGAGGCGCGCAACGGCGTGCCCACCGCGATGAACAGTTTGCTGCGCACGTCGTCGAGCCACGCCCCGCTGGACGATTCGCCCGAGAGGGCGTTGGCCACGAGCGGTGCCCCCGAGATGTCGCGGTCGACCTGTTCGGGGTAGTCGGTGCGCGCGATGAGGATCCCTTCGTTGTCGGTGACCAACACCCATGCCGCCCCAACCAGGTCGCGCACGTCGTTGGCCTGGTCCAGCGCCTCGGCGCGGTCCCGGCCGCGTTTCAGCAGCCGCTCGCGGTACTGCGGAACGTCGGTGGCGACGGTGCTGGCCCGGCCCAGCGTGCGGGTGCGGGCGGCGAGGAAATCCACGACCGCCGCGCGGGTATTGCCGAGGGCGCGGCGGATCGACGCGTCGGCGGTGCGGTTCGCCTGGAACGAGGTGACGCCGAAGGTCAGGCCCAGCACTGCTGCGACGAGCAGCGCTGAGGCGACGAAAATCTTCCCTGCGAGCCCGAAGCGGGCGCCTTTAGTAGCGCTCGCGTCCGACATTCGTCGGATAGTCCTTGCCGAACTTGTTCTTGTGCGACCGCTGGCGGAAGCCACGGGCATCCAGCGCGATCTGGAGGTCGGTCACGCCGCTCGGCCCCACGATGATGTCCTTCACGACCTCGGGCGCCCGCTCGTGCCAGGCGTGCAGTCGGTAGTTCCCCGGCGAGAGGCCAGTGATCGTGAACATCCCATCGGCACCCGGCTGCGAGAAATGGTGGTTCGCCATCACCTGGATCAGCGCCACCATGCGCGGGTGTACGTTGCAGAACACCCGCACCAGCCCCGGATTCGTGAACGTCTGGGACTTGCCTTCGCCCCGCCCGTACAGGCCGAGGTCGAAGCTGTTCGGCTCGGAAACCGAGAACACGTTGTGGTCGAAGGGATCGTGGTTCGGGAAGGCCACCGTCGAGCCGGCGGGGACCACGAGCACGTGCGGTGAGAACACCTTATCGCTGATCGTCACGTCGAACCGGGCGGGCGGTGGTGCCTCCCCCCGGCCCTCGAGGAACACGACCGCGTCGCCCAGATCAGAGGTGGGCTTGTTGCCTTTCTCCTGAATCGTGATA
>JBOHSO010000263.1:0-4151 GCA_050921685.1 Gemmatimonadales bacterium | reverse complement strand
GTGTTCAGCCCCGCGACGCGCGCCACGATCGCCGACCGCAAGCTCACGGGCGCGGAGTGGCTGGCGGTGCACCGCGAGGCCCACCGCCTCGGGATTCCATCGAACTGCACCATGCTGTACGGGCACGTGGAGTCGATGGCAGATCGGGTGGACCACCTGCTCGCGCTGCGCTCGCTCCAGGATGAGGCCGGTGGATTCCTCTGCTACATCCCGCTCGCCTACCACCCCGATCACAACGAGCTGGGGGAATCCCTGGGCCGCACCGGCACTGCGACGACCGGGTTCGACGACCTGAAGAACGTCGCCGTCGGGCGCCTGGTGCTCGACAACATCCCCCACGTGAAGACCCACTGGCCGATGGTGACCCCGTTCATCTCGCAGGTCGCCCTCGGGTTCGGCTGCGACGACCTCGAGGGGACGGTGGTGTTCGAGCGGGTGTACCACGAGGCCGGCGCCGGGACGCCGATGTGGCTGTCCTACGACGAGATCATCGGGTTGATCCGCGGGGCGGGGAAGACCCCGGTAGAGCGCGACTCGTTGTACCGCACGGTGCGGACGTTCGAGGACTGGCAGCCGGGACAAGCGATGGGTCGCCCCCAAGGTCCGGAAGGGCCGACGTTCCACATCGAGCACCGCGCGCAGGCGCACGGGAAGGGGCGTCGGCTGCCCGTCCTCGCCAGCGCCGTGGACGGCGCCGAGTGAGACTCGGCCGCATCCCCTACATCAACTGCTACCCGGTCTACGGCGCGATCGACCGGGGGCTGGTCAGCGTCCCCGGGACGCTCATCACCGGCACACCAGCCGAGCTCAACGATCTGCTCGTGGCGGGCGAGCTCGACGTGTCGGTGATCAGCGCCGTCGAGTACGCGCGCCACGCCAAGCACCTGGTCCTGCTGCCCGAGCTCGCCATCTCGTGCGACGGGCCGGTGCGCAGCGTCGCGCTGTTCGCCAAGCGGCCGGTGGCGGAGCTGACCGATCGCACGGTGCTCGTCACGGCCTCGTCGCGCACGTCGGTGGCCTTGCTCGAGCTGCTGTGCAAGGACGTGTGGCACGTGCGGCCGCGCTTCGCCCAGGCGCGCGCCGAAGCGACCGACCTGGACCAGCTCGCGGGTCTGCCGCACGAGGCGGTGCTGGTGATCGGCGACCCCGCGCTGCTGCTGGCGGCCCGGGGGACCTACCCGCACCGGGTGGACCTCGGGGTCGAATGGAAGCGCTGGACGGGGCTGCCGTTCGTGTTCGCCGTGTGGGCGGCGCGGCGCGCCGCCGATCCCATCGCGGTCCGCCGGATGCACCAGGCCCTGCTCGCGTCCCGGGCCTGGGGATTGGCGCACCTGGAAGAGCTCGCCCGAAGCGCGGCCGGCGCCACGGGCGTACCGAACGCCCTGTGCCGCGACTATCTCGGCGGGCTCGACTACGCGTTTACCGACACGCATCTCGCCGGACTCACCGATTTCTTCCGTCGCCTCGCGGCCCAGGGCATCGTCCCGGACGGGTCGCTCCAGTTCCTGCAGGTGGCCTGACATGATCGACCGCACGGCGGTGGAATTCCGCGAGTACGTCGAGCTGTACGACCGGGCTCCGCTGCTCGAGCTGGGCCGCCTGGCCGACGCGGCGCGCTGGCGGTTGCATCGCGAGAACGTCGTCAGCTACATCATCGACCGGAACATCAACTACACCAACGTCTGCGTCGCCGACTGCAAGTTCTGCGCGTTCTACCGCCGGCCCAAGCACCTGGACGGCTACGTCCTGAGCTTCGAGGAAATCGGCCGGAAGATCGAGGAGCTGAAGGCGCTGGGCGGGGTGCAGATCCTGATGCAGGGGGGGCACAACCCCTACATCCCGTTCGAGTGGTATCTCGACCTGCTGCGCTACATCAAGCGCCACCACCCGATCCACATCCACGCCTTCTCGCCGTCGGAGGTCGATTTCTTCGCCGGGCGGTTCGGGATGTCGATCGAGACGGTCTTGCAGGAGCTGATGCACGCCGGGCTCGACTCGATTCCGGGCGGCGGGGGGGAGATCCTGGTGCAGGAGGTGCGCGACCGCGTGGCCAGGAAGAAGGCCGGGGCGGACCGGTGGCTCGAGGTCATGGAGATCGCGCACCGGCTGGGGCTCAAGACCAGCGTCACGATGATGTACGGGCTGGGCGAGTCGAGCGCCGACCGCATCGAGCATCTGTTCCGCGTGCGGGAGGTGCAGGGGCGGAGCGGCGGGTTCACGGCGTTCATCTGCTGGCCGTTGCAGCCGGAGCGCACCGAGCTCGAGCATCTCGGCAAGACCGATGCCGTTACCTATCTGCGGACGCAGGCCATCGCCCGCATCGTGCTCGACAACGTGCCCAACATCCAGGCTTCGTGGGTGACGATGGGCCCGAAGATCGGCCAAGTCGCCCTGCGTTTCGGGGCCAACGATTTCGGCTCCCTGATGATGGAGGAGAACGTCGTCTCGGCGGCGGGCACCACGTGGCGCATGACGCTGCCCGAGATGCAGCGGCTCATTGCCGATGCCGGGTACGTTCCCAAGCGGCGGCGGCAGGATTATTCGCTGCTTCCCGAAGCGGCCTAGCCGACCGCCGATGGCCGAGAGCCGATAGCGCATGCCCGACGTGTTGATTCTCGTCGGCTCGGAGAGCGACAAGCCCCGCATCGAGCCGGCGTTCGAGGTCCTGACCAAGGCCGGAGTGAGCTACGAGTACCACGCCACGTCGGCGCATCGCGCTCCCGAGCGCACGGCCGAGCTCGTGAAAGGCGCCAAAGAGCGCGGCTGCAAGGTCATCATCTGCGGCGCGGGGCTCTCGGCCGCGCTGCCGGGGTTCGCCGCGTCGCTCACCGAGCTGCCGGTGATCGGCGTCCCGTTCGCCGTCGGCCCGTTGAACGGGCTCGACGCCCTGCTCGCCACGGTGCAGGTGCCGCCCGGGGTGCCGGTCGCGACGGTGGGCATCGACAACGCGCGGAACGCGGCGCATCTCGCGGTCCGCATCCTCCAGCGGTAACCCATGCGCATCGGGATCGGGTACGACTCGCACCGCTTCGTCGAGGGCCGTCCGCTGATCCTGGGCGGCGTCGAGATCCCGCACGACCAAGGGCTCGACGGGTGGTCCGACGCCGACGCCGTGGCGCACGCGCTCACCGACGCCATGCTCGGCGCCGCGGGTCTGGGCGACATCGGCCAGATGTTCCCGCCCGACAATCCGAAGTGGAAGGACGCGAAGTCGGTGGATCTGCTGCGCCGCGCCTCGCTCAAGATCGCCGAGGTGGGGTTCTCGCTGGCTCACGCCGACGTCACCGTCATCCTCGAGCGGCCCAAGCTCGCGCCGTACGTGGACGAGATGCGCGAGCGCCTGGCCGACGCGGCCATCACCGGGTTCTCGAACCTCTCGGTCAAGGCGAAGACCAACGAGGGGATGGGATTTATCGGGCGTGGCGAGGGCATCGCGGTGATCGCGGTGGCGCTGCTCGAGGCGGCGCGCACCTGACCGAGCTGATCGGCTTCCTCGAGTCGCTCCCCGAGGTCCCGCTGTATGCCGTCGTCGGTGTCTTCGCCGCAATTGAAAACATCTTCCCGCCCGCGCCCGCGGACGTCGCCATCGGCCTGGGCGCGTTTCTCGCCGGCCGGGGCACGCTCGATCTCTGGACCGTGTTCGCGGTGACATGGGTGTGCAACGTCGGCAGCGCGGCGCTGGTGTACGCGGTGGGGCGGCGCTACGGCCGGGCGTTCTTTGCCGGCCGGCTCGGGCGGCGGCTCCTCTCCGAGCGGACGCTGGCACACATCGAGGAGGCGTACGCCGAGCACGGCAGCTGGGGCATCTTCGTCTCCCGCCTGCTGCCCGTGTGGCGCGCCGTGGTGCCGCCGTTCGCGGGGGTGGCGCGGGTTCCGGCGGGGCGGTTTCTCTTCGCGGTGGCCCTGGCGTCCGGGCTCTACTACGGAGCCCTCACCTACCTCGTGGCCACGCTAGGCACCAACCTCGAGGCGGTGAACCACGCGCTGGCCCGGGTCAACGTCGTGCTCGGCGTCGTGGCGGCCGTCCTGTTGCTGGCGTTCGTGATATGGATCCTGCGGCGCCTGAAGCGCTGAGTCCGGCCTTTTACCTGGAGCCGTTCCGGGACTACCTGGCGCTCGAGGCGGGGAACAGCCGGCACACGGTCGAGAGC
>JBOHSO010000262.1:0-2913 GCA_050921685.1 Gemmatimonadales bacterium | reverse complement strand
ACTGAATGGTGGGGCGCTGGGTTGCGTACATCTCCACCGTATCCCGGGTCCCGGCCAGAGCCCGCCAGTAGGTCAGATTCGGGCCGCGCAGCACGGACCCGTTGCTCCGGTTGATCGCCACGACGTTGTAATGCGCCTCGAGTCGCTCGTCCAGCCGATAGTAATGGACCAGGTTGGCGTCGAGCGCGAGGGCGGTATCGCGGATCTTCACCCGCCCGATCATATCGAGCCGGTTCTCGGTCGCATACCAGGCCATGCTGTCGGCGTCCAGCGTCGTGCTGGTTCCCCGGCAGTGCGCCTGCACCCCACCGCCCGCGAAGATGTTCTGCACCCCGGGGCCGACCTCCACCTGGCGCCCCTCGTGGCCGACGGCGTCGACTTCCACCACGCACGGGCGGCTCGCCGAGGAATCGGCCGGGGGGACCGGTTGCTGGAGCGTGAGGAACACGAGCGCGAGCGCGAGCATCACTGGTTGGGCAGCGTGAACCGCCCGCCCGTGCCCCGCGGCCGGGTGGCGATGACGTTGCGGAAATCGGGATCGGAGGTGAACCCGTCACCTTCGACGTGCCGGCCCGGCGCGTCGAACACGAAGGCCTTGTCGGAGGAAACCTTGTCGGTGGCCTGCTGGTAACGCATCACCTCGCTGCGCAGCGTGCGGCCGTCACTCGCCCCCACGACCACCACGTTCCCGCGCCCCTCCATGTCGCCGCTGGCCCAATGGTAGGTCCCTTCCCGGGCGCTCATCGTCGAGGTCTCGTGACCGTCCCGACTGTAGAAGGTGACGTGCACGTCGCGCAGCTCGGCGCTGTGCGTCGACTGATAGAAAAAGGCCGTATCGGCGCGCACGCGGGCGCGCATGACGCCGTCGTGCGTGACGTAGTGGCTCATGCTGAGGAGCATCTGATCGGCCGAATCGGCGGCCGTGATGGTGGCGGTGGGGCGGACCCCGCTGTTACAAGCAAACGACGTCAAGACAAAGGCGTCAAGAAGAACCGTCGAGAGACACCGTCGCGAAAACCCGTATGCAGTCTCTCGACGGTTTTCCTGGACGGCTCTTCTCCTCGACGTCTGTTGCATTAGACAGCACCCGCCCGCATTAGGTCGTGCAGGTGCACCATCCCGACGACCCGCCGCCCCCCGTCCAGCACCGGCAGCGCCATGATGCCGTGGCGCTCCATGCGGCTGACCGCGGCCGACGCCAACTCGTCCACGGTGGCGGTCTTCGGGCTGCGGATCATCACCTCGCCCACCGGGAGGTCCAGGAACTGGTCGGTCCGCTCCATCACGCGCGTGAGGTCGCCCGCCGTCACGACCCCGGCGAGCTCCCCTTGCCCGTTCACGACCGCGACGGTGCCTCGCCGTTTGGCCAGCAGCAGCACGCACTCCCGCATCGGCCGATCCGGCGTCATCGTCGGGAGATCGGTGCGCAGCATCACGTCGCTGACCCGAAGCAGCAGTTTCCGACCGAGCACGCCACCCGGGTGCAGTGCGGCGAAGTCCTCGCGACCGAACCCCTTTTCTTCCAGCAACGTAACGGCCAGGGCGTCGCCCAGGGCGAGCGCCACCGTGGTGCTGGTCGTGGGGGCCAGCGTTTCGGCGCATGCCTCCTCGGCGCGCCCGGCATCGAGCACGACCGTAGCCGCGCGCGCCAGGGCCGACTCGGGCGCCCCGGTGATGGCGATGATCGGCACGGCGAGGCGCTGCAGCTGCTCCACCAGCCCGAACAGTTCGCCCGATTCCCCGCTCTTCGACAACAGGATCGCTACATCGTCGCGGCCCACGATCCCGAGGTCGCCGTGCAGCGAGTCCACCGGATGCAGGAACGTCGCCGCGGTACCCGTCGACGTGAACGTCGCCGCGATCTTGCGGGCGATCAGCCCCGATTTGCCGACGCCCGAGACGATGAGCCGCCCCGTGGCCGCGTGGAGCAGCTCTACGGCGCGCGCGAACGCGTCTCCGAGGCCCCGGGCGAGGTCCCGCAGGGCATCGGCCTCGAGCGCCAGCACGCGCCGGCCGCGCTCAGCGAGGTCCGGCCGTGCGCTGGGCGACGTCGCCCCGCTCCGCGAAATAGCGGTTCACCAGCTCATCCCACTCGCCTCGCGCCTTGAGAATGGTCTCGGCGATTTCGCGCACCGCGCCTGACCCGCCGGGGGACGCGGTGACGTAGCCCGCCACCGCCTTCACTTCCGCGACGCCGTTGGCCACCGCGATCGGCAACGCCACCCGGGTGAGCAGCGGCAGGTCGGCCAGGTCGTCCCCGGCAAACGCGCATTCGTCGAACCGGAACCCGCGCCGCGCCAGGATGGCTTCAAAGGCGGGGAGCTTGCGCGCACCGTCGTCCTGCACCAGCTCGTCCACGCCGATCTCCCGTGCCCGCAACGCGGTGGCCTCGGACACGCGGCCGCTCACCAGCGCGACGGTTATCCCCGCGGCGCGCAGCAGCTTGACGCCGAGCCCGTCCTGGATGTCGAACCGCTTCAGCTCGACGGCGTGGTCGCCGACGCGGCCCAGATAGATGCCGCCGTCGGTCAGCACGCCGTCCACGTCGAACCCCACGAGGCGGAGCCGGCGCGCCAGGGCGGCATCAAGCACGGACCACCGCCCCCCTGGCTCGCTGCCACACGTCGAGCGCCACCGTGACCACCTCCGGCAGCTCGTCCAGCGGCAGCATGTTCGGCCCGTCGCTCGGCGCACGCGCGGGATCGGGATGGGTCTCGAGGAAAAAACCGTCCGCCCCCGCGGCGGCGGCGGCGTACAAGAGCGGCGGAATGAACTGCCGCGCGCCGCCGCTCGCCCCGTCGGCTCCCTGCCCCGGCTGTTGCACCGAATGCGTGGCGTCGAAGATCACCGGGGTGCCACAGGCGGCCCGCAGGCGGGCGAAGCTGCGCATGTCCACCACCAGATCGCCGTAGC
>JBOHSO010000261.1:0-3631 GCA_050921685.1 Gemmatimonadales bacterium | reverse complement strand
GGTAGGACGAAGGCTGAATGCGCCAGACGGGATTCGAACCCATGACCTTCGGCTCCGGAGGCCGACGCTCTATCCAGCTGAGCTACTGGCGCGTGTGAAGCAGGTGTCAGGTTCCTGGTGTCAGGTGTCAGGTCTGAATCCTGACACCCGTCACCTGATACCGACATCCGCAAGTCGGGGCGAGAGGATTTGAACCTCCGACCTCCTGGTCCCGAAGCGGCGACCATGTGTACCGACGTACGACGAAATGTAGTACTTACGCGGTGTTCCGGGCAGTCGTCGTGCCTCGAGAGCGAGAATCGCTGCGTAGTAGCGGGAAGGGCGAGTCCAAACGGATTGGTATAGGCTAGGTCCAACCACGAGCGACCTCCTGACCGACCCGCGGCTCGCCGACGCCCACTACAACATCGCGGGCTCAACAAGGAGCTGGGGAACGGCCGTCTCGGGGACCCGCGCTAGGAGCGGTCAGGCGGCCAGGAAGCGCGTCACCGCGCGGGCGTCCGCCGAGCGCAGCAGCGCTGCGTACTTGATATCGCCCCACTTCATGCCTTGCGCCGCGCAGTGGTCGTCATAGCGGGCTTGGGCGTCCGCGCGGACCACCAGCTGCACCGAGCCCAGTTGGCCGAGGAGTCGGGCCTGTCGGTAGTGGAACGCCTCCATCAGCTCGGCGTCGAGCCGTTGGGCGCACGCCTCGACTCCGGCCGGCGCCCGGTCCGCGAGGCAGAGGTAATAAGGCGTGCCGGACTCCGTCCGCACGGGCACCAGGAATGCGAACCCATCGTCCCCGGGGAACGCGCGTTGTAGGGCTGCCCGCACGAATGCCTCGTGCAGCTTTTCGCCGACGAGATCGCTGACGTCCCGCGCACGGCCGACGAACCGCAGACACGGCGTGTCCGCGTAGCGGCCGCTCACGGAGACCCTGTCGTTGATTCGGTAGCGGCACAGCCCGCCCTGCTGGGTCACGATGACCTCGTACTCCGCGTCGTCCTCGAGCTCGTGCAGCAGGCAGATCTCGCCGTCGCCGCCCTCGAATTCGAAGAACACTTCGTCCACGAGCGGCACTGGGGCCGACGCCCGAAGCAGCGGCACGGTGAGCGGCGCCTCGGTGGCGAGCAGCCCCTTGCCCTGCATCAGCACGCCCGGAAACAACCGGCCGAGCCGCCGGGCGAACGGCGCCGTACCGGCGTCGGTCCAGCACGAGATGAGTTTCAGCTCGGGCCACAGCCCGCTCCAGTCGATCGGGGTGCGCTCCAGGGCCCGCCGCCGATCCGCGTCCAGCGACGCCAGCGGGAAGACCCTCCCCTGCACCGCGATCGCGCCGGCGCGCAGGTCCGCCATCAGCCGACTCCGCTCCGCCTCTACAAGCTCGAACAGCGCCGTGAGATAGGTGGGGTTCCAGATGAACAGCACTTCCAGACGAGCTTCCGCGACCAGCGTCGCTGCCAGCACGCGCCGGTACTGCACGGGGTCGCGCAGCCCCTTGAGCCCCCGCGGGTGCACGAAGCAGGAGCCGAACAGCCGGCGCATCAGGGGCGACAAGTACTCCGAGTCGTCGTCAAGGCTAACCGGGACTCCGCTCGCCGTGGAGCGCTCGTCCTGGAACGGCGCTGAGACGCTGAAGAACAGCCTCCCGGTGGTGAACTGCGGGCCGTGCCGCAGCAAGTCGTACGCCCAAAGAAACGCCATCCGGTCGAACGACCGGAGCAGCGATGGCGTGTACGGGATCAGCTTCTGCCGACCGGTGCTCCCCGACGTCTTCTCGTACACGCGCACGGGTTCGGGCGCAATGACCGGCGCGCGGGAGCGGCTCTGTCGCTCGATCCAATCCCGCAAGTCCTCGTAGGCGACGATCGGCAACTGGTCGCGGAACGCGATGTAGTCCTCCCGCCCGGTGATCCGGTGGCCTCGGCCGTACTCCGTCCGGGCGACCTGCCGGAGGATGCGCCGCAGGAGTACGCGCTGTGCCGCGGCGGGGTTGGCGAGCCGCCGCGCGAATCGGGCGAACCTCGGAGCGAAGAGCGTCGTGAACACCGGCTGGAACCAATGGGGCACGGCACCACCTCCTATCGGGGGCTGACGCCGGTGCGCCCCGGCAGCGCGGCACCCAGCCCGAGTCCCCGTGTCCACCGGCGCAGCAGCTTCAACGCGAACCGCCCATATGCCGCGGCGTTGACGCGGCCAATCACGGCGAGCTCATCGCCCCGCTCGCAGCCTGGGTTGGCGCGTACGAAGAACTGGATCTCGGGCAGAGCGAGGACCTGCGCGGTGAACGGCGCCACCCGGCGCTTCACCACCGCCTGCGGCCCAGCGCTGCTCACCACGCCTCGCTCCGACTTCCACGCGTCTCCGAACCGCTCCCGCCCCAACGAGTCGATCAACCCGCGCTCCCAGGGGGGGAGTTCCCCTGCGTGGTGCGGCCAGTGGTCCGGGAAGGTGCGCACCATCGTGAGATAAGTGCGATACCCCGAGCAGATCAGGAACCAGTAAAGCGGGATCAGTGGATGCCGGAGCCGCCAGACGAGCAGCGCCCGCAGCACTCGCTTGTGCAGCGCCTTCTGGCCCCAGTAGTCCGGATGCACGATCGTGTCCCCCGAGAAGTAGACGCCGACCGTCCGCCCACCGTAGCGGTGGAAATAGATCACAGCGGTGGAGAACCCTTTCACCTCGCCGCTGCCGCCGTCGAACCCCACGAACACCGACTGCTTGTTCGCGAGATCCGCCTCGAAGACCTCGCGCACGACGTTATCGTAGTGGTCCGAATACAGGCGCCACAGCGCGTCCACCAGCCGGACGTTGAGAGCGCACACAGGGAGCGACACGACCTTCAGACTTCCCGATGCTGACATGGTTCCACCTCCCTCACAGTTTGTAGACGACTTCCCGGGTCCGGAGCGTCTCGGGGGGATGACGACCCTCGAGATGCCGCCCGAGGGCGCGTTGAATCCACGTGGCTGGTTGGTCCGCCACGACCGCTCGGAAGGCTCGCCCGCCGAAGCGGCGGATGGTGTCGGCTTGGTTCTCGAGAATCGCCCGGTCCTGCGCCACCACCCGACGCGTGACGTGATGGACGAGGCGCGTCATGAGCCACGTGATCCCGCGGTAGTAGACCCCCATCCGCGTGTACGTGCGCGTATGACGGTCGTCCTCCGGCGTGCACACGAGGATTGTGACGATGTGCGCGAGATCGCCGATCCAGTAGTCGACCCGCAGGGTGTGCGGCAGGATGAGCTCGTCCAGGTGCCGGACCTGGCGCTTCAGGCCGAGGAGCGATCGCACGTCCCGGGTCGCCTCGCCCTCCGGCTCGATGGTCTCGACACGAACGCCAGTCGGCGTCTCCTCGATGCGCGCGGTGGCGTACCGCGTGGGTTCTGAGCGGAACAGTCCCTTGTGGGCGAACCCAGTGTGACTGCAGTCCATCCCGTTCTCGAGGATCAGATCCACCGGGGCGTCCATCACGTTGTGCAGCTCGAACCATCCGTACCGGGGGTCCTTGGAGTAGCGCGGCGGCACCGTCGCTACCGCGGCCGGCTCGGCGAGGTTGATCCAAATCCAGCTGTCCTGCTCCACGACGGCGTACGTGCAGATCGCGCAGCGCGGTGGTTTCTCGTCGGGGGAACGGCAGGGGACGTCG
>JBOHSO010000260.1:0-3384 GCA_050921685.1 Gemmatimonadales bacterium | reverse complement strand
CTCGGCGAGCGCCTCCTGGAGGCGATCGAAGTCTTCGCTCACGGAGGCAGACGCTTCTGCATGGAGGCCCCCAGGGGAAAAGAGGTCGCTCCACGAGTGGCGGGGCACCCGGGTGCGCCCCCGGCTGGAAGCATGCACGTATGGCCACCCCAGGGGAAGATCCCTCGGGAAGGCTCGCTGCGCCGCCTCCGCGCGCTAGCTTAGGGCCCATCGTGCTCGGGGGGTGACCAATGGCGTCGGGGTTCTTCGCGCAGGTCAATCAGCACTTCGATCAGGCGGCCGCGTTCACCAATCACGACCGCACATTGCTCAGCCAGATCAAGGCCTGTAACAGCGTCTACTACGTGAGCTTTCCGGTGCGGCGCGACGACGGCACGATCGACGTGATCCACGCGTGGCGCGCCGAGCATAGCCAGCACAAGCTTCCCACCAAGGGAGGCATCCGCTACAGCCAGGAGGTCAGCGACGACGAGGTGATGGCCCTCGCCGCGTTGATGACCTACAAGTGCGCCATTGTCGACGTCCCGTTCGGCGGCGCCAAGGGCGCGGTGGCGATCGACCGCCGCCGCTACTCCGACGGCGAGCTGGAGCGGATCACCCGGCGCTACACCTTCGAGCTGGTGCGCAAGCGATTCATCGGACCCGGCGTGGACGTGCCGGCGCCCGATTTCGGGACCGGGCCGCGCGAGATGGCCTGGATCGCCGACACCTACGCGACGCTCACCGACAGCGACATCGACGCGCTCGCCTGTGTCACCGCCAAGCCGCTGGCCCAGGGCGGGATCCGGGGACGCGTCGAGGCGACGGGCCGCGGTGTGTACTACGGGCTCCGCGAGGTGTGCGAGTCCACGGAGGACATGAAGCGGCTGGCGCTGTCGCGGGGCGTGTCGGGGAAGCGGGTGGTGGTACAGGGGCTCGGGAATGTGGGGTACCACGCGGCCAAGTTCCTGCAGGAAGCGGGCGCGGTGCTGGTCGGCCTGAGCGAATTCGAGGGCGCCATCGCCTCGCCCAAGGGGTTGGACGTGGACCGGGTGATGGCGCACCGGCGCGAGACCCGCTCCATCCTCGGCTTCCCCGGCGCCCGAGACCTCCCCAACGCCGCCACCGCCCTGGAGTTGGAGTGCGACATCCTCGTGCCGGCGGCGCTGGAGCGGCAGCTCACCGCCGACAATGCGCCGCGCATCCAGGCGAAGATCGTCGCGGAGGCCGCCAACGGACCGACGACGATCGAGGCCGAGACGGTGCTGCGTGCGCGCGGCGTCCTGATGCTCCCCGACCTGTGGCTCAACGCCGGCGGGGTGATCGTTTCCTACTTCGAGTGGCTGAAGAACCTCTCGCACGTGCGCTTCGGGCGGCTGCAAAAGCGCTACGAGGAAGGCGCCTACCGCCGGCTGCTCCAGGCCGTCGAGCAGGCCACCGCGAAACGATTCACGGAGCAGGAGACGCTGTTCATCACCGAGGGGCCGGACGAGGAAGACCTCGTCAACTCCGGGCTCGAAGAATCGATGGTCACCTCCTACCGTCAGATCCGGGACATCCAGGGGCGCCACGGTGGACCCGACAAGGCGGACCTGCGGACAGCGGCATTCATCAGCGCGATCGACAAGGTCGCGCGTGCCTACGAGGAGCTGGGCATCTTCCCGTGAGGCAGTGACCGACGTGGACGGTCGCGCGGCGCGAGTGGTTCTGCTGTTGAGCGTCCTGGTCGCTGGCGAGCTTTCGGGACAGTGCCCCGACGGCTCCCCGCCCCCGTGTCTCCCGACGCCCGCGGCGGGCGCGACGGCGGGACCGCGTAGCGTCGCCGTGCTCTACTTCGACAATCTGTCGCCCGATTCTGCCGACGCGTACTTGGCCGACGGCCTGACGGAGGAGATCACGTCGCGGCTCGGGGATGTGGGTCGGCTGCAGGTGAAGAGCCGGAACGCGGTGCGCCGGTTTCGCGTGGCGCCGCTCGCGGATTTCGCCGCCGTCGGGCGGGCACTCACCGTGCGGTACCTGGTCGAGGGCAGCGTGCGGCGTGCCGGCGAGCGGGTGCGCGTGTCGGCGCGCCTGATCGACGCGCGAACTGGCTTCCGGGTCTGGGGTGACGACTATGACCGGGCGACACGGGACCTGCTCTCGCTTCAGGCAGACATCGCCAGCGAGGTCGCGATCCAGGTCGGCGGGCGGCTGCTGCCGGCCGAGCGGGCCCGGCTCGCCACGCGCCCCACGCGGCACCCCGAGGCGTACGACCATTTCCTGCGGGGCAACTACTACCTTGCCCAGCGGACCCCGCGCGCAGTCGGCCGTGCGATCGAAGCGTATGAGACGGCGGCCCGACTGGACCCGGCGTTTACGTCCGCCATCGCCCGCGCGGCGTACGGCTACGCCCTGTACCTCGAGTGGGGGTGGGCCTACCCCGGCCTGCCGGTCGACACCCTCCTCTCCCGGGGCTTCGCGGCGGCTGAGCGGGCCCTGGCCCGGGATTCATCGGCGACCGACGCATGGATGGCCCGGGGCTATATGCTGCTGCACCGATTCCCGCGGACCCTGGAGGGTGTTTCCGAAGCGTTCGAGCGGGCGATCTCCCTCGACCCGAACAACGCCGAGGCGTGGCACCAGTACGGCTGGATCCGCTTCCTCCGCGGCGAGGATTCCAGCGCCGTCGCGGCGTACCACCGCGCGCTCAGCATCGAGCAGGATCGTCCCGCTACGGTGTTCACCATCGCCATCGTGTCCATGTCCACGCGTCGGTTCCCGGAAGCTGCGCGCTGGCTCGACAGCACCCTTGCACTCGAGCCGTCGTTCGATTTCGCCTACGTGCTCCGTGCGCTCGTCAAACTGCGGATGGCCAATGGCCCTGGCGCGTACGCCGACGCACAAGCCGCGCTGCGTCTCGGCGGGAATCGTCTGTTCGCCGAGGCCGTATTGGCGGTCGTCCAGGCGGGCCTCGGGGACACGGCCGCCGCGCGGGCGCGCGTGGAGCCACTGGTCGCAAGCGCTCTTGGTGGGGAAACCGTGTCCGTACATGCGGGCATATTCGTGGGCGCGGCGCTGGTGGCGACCGGCGACAGCGACCGCGCCCTCCAGGCGCTGGAACGGGTGCTCCCGCGTGGAGCCCACTTTTTTCGAGACCTCGGCTCGCCCGATTTCGACCCGCTGCGCGGGAACCCGCGCTTCGAACGGATCGTCGCCGAGGCGCGGCCGCCGATGGGGCCGCGCTGACTTGAGTGCCCAGGTGACCAGTAGCCGCTCTTGACGCCAGGCGCAGCGGCGTCCATATGGGGGCGGGACGGCGATCATTCTCGCGCGCGGGAGGTGGGTGATGGAGCAACGAATCGGCTTCGGCAAGCGGCTGGGAGCGTTGTGCCTGGATCTGGTGATCGTGTGGGTCCTCGCCTGGCT
>JBOHSO010000259.1:0-2996 GCA_050921685.1 Gemmatimonadales bacterium | reverse complement strand
ACCAGCCTGCTGCTCGCGACGCGTCTGGCCGCGCAGGATACGCTGCCGCCGGCGGCGCGCCGCGCGCTCGACGACCTGCGCTACCTCGCCGCCGACGCGCGCGAAGGGCGCGGGGTGGGCACGCGCGGTCTCGACGACGCGGGGCGCTACCTGGCCAACGCGTTCCGCAGTATCGGGCTGGCGCCGGGGGGAACGGCCCGCTCCTACAATCAGACGTTCACGATCGCGGCCGACGCGCCCGCCGCGCTGCGCACCGGCGCGGGCGGCAAGACGATCCGCAACGTCATCGGGGTCCTGCGCGGTCGCTCGCGCGCCGGGCGCGGCCAGGCCGTCATCGTCGGCGCGCATTACGATCACCTCGGCTTGGGCGGCTTCGGTGCCCTCGACGATCCCGATAGCACCGGCCGGGTGCACAACGGGGCGGACGACAACGCCTCGGGCGTCGCCGCCCTGCTCGAAGTCGCGCGGCGGCTCGCCGGCCGGCGACTCGAGCGCCCGGTCGTCTTCATCGCCTTCAGCGGTGAGGAGCTGGGCGCCCTGGGCTCGGACTACTACGTCAAGCACCCGACCGTGCCGGTGGATTCCATCACCGCGATGCTCAACCTGGACATGGTGGGGCGACTGCGGAACGCCAAGCTCATCGTCACGGGCGCGGCCACCGCCCAGGAGTTCCCCGCGCTGCTCGACTCGCTCAACCGGCCGGCGGGCGGCGAGCCGCGCTTCGACCTGCGCGCCTCGGGCGACGGGTGGGGACCGAGCGACCAGGCGTCGTTCTACGCGGCCAAGCGTCCGGTGCTGCATTTCTTCACCGATCTGCACGCGGATTACCACCGCTCCACCGACGACGTGGAGAAGATCAACGTCGTCGGCCTCGACCAGGTGGCGGACTTCGTCGCCGACGTCGCCGCCGCGCTCGCCGACCGGCCGGGAAGCCTCACCTTCGTGAGCGCGCCGCCGCCGCAGGCGTCGACCGGTGGAGCGGGGTACGGCGCCTACCTCGGCACCGTCCCCGACATGAGCGAGTCGCCCGGCGGGGTGCGGATCACGGGCACGCGCACCGGCAGCCCCGCCGAGCAGGCGGGTCTCACGACCGGAGACATCATCACCGCCATCGGCACCAAGACGGTGGCCAACCTCTACGACATGACGGACGCGCTGCGCAGCCACCAGCCCGGCGACACGGTCGTCATCGTCGTCAAGCGCGACACGACCGAGCTGCGGCTCACCGCCGTCCTGGGCCGGCGCGGCTCGTGACCACGCGGATCAACAGCGACCCCCGGGGGGTGGTGCGCGCGCTGCGCGCCGCGCATCTGCACGACGTCGGACGCTCCGACATCCTGAAGATGGCCTGCGAGAAGATCCAGGGATGGGGTGGACCGTACACGTCGGTCTACGCCTACATGCTGCACGGCGACGAGCTGGTGCTCGAGGCATACGCGGGGCGCGACACCGACCACACTCGCATCCCGGTCGGCCAGGGCGTGTGCGGCACCGCGGTCGCGGAGCAGCAGGATCAGAACATTCCCGACGTCGGCGCGATCGGGAATTATCTGGCGTGCAATCTCTTCACGAAATCGGAGCTGGTCGTGCTGATCCGCCGCGGCGCGCACATCCTGGGGCAGATCGACGTCGATTCGGACGTGCTCAACGGGTTCGGGGAGCGCGAGCACGCGGTGGTAAGGGAAGTGGCGGATGCGCTGGCCGTGTTGCTCTAGCCGATGCACGACGTTCTGCTGAAACGCTTCGAAGCACCCGACGAGATTCGCACCATGGCTAAGGGCCGGTTCGAGCTCGTGCAACTGGGCGGACTGACAATCGGCCGGGCGATATACGAGCCCGGTTGGCGCTGGTCCGTTCACGTGGGGCCCGGCCTCGGCGCGGAGCGTTGCATCGTGGAGCACGTGGGGCTGGTGCTCGCCGGCGCCGCCGCCGTCGCGTTCGACGATGGGACGACCGTCGAGCTGCACGCCGGCGAGCTGTTCCACATCCCAGCGGTACCGCACGACAGTTGGGTGGTCGGCGACGCACCGTACGTGTCGCTCCACTTTCTCGGCGCCGACCACTACGCTCGATAACCCCCAAACGTCCGCCTCTCCCTGAAGGCGTCGTGACGCTGGTCCGCGTCAACGGTATCGACCTCTTCACACGGCAGGCGGGGACGGGACCGCTCGTGGTGGTGCTGCACGGTGGACCGGGCGCGCACCACGATTATCTCCTGCCGCAGTTCGACCGGCTCGCCAATGGGCGCACCCTGTTCTACTACGATCAGCGCGGCGGCGGACGATCTCCGGTCGCGCGGGAGATCCTGGCCGGGTGGCGGGAGCATGTCGCCGACCTCGAGGCGCAGCGGCTGCACTTGCGGCTCGAGCGCTTGACGATCTGCGGCTATTCGTGGGGCGGGTTGCTGGCCGTGTTGTACCTGCTGGAGCACCCCGAGCGCGTCGAGCGCCTGGCGTTGGTGTCGCCGGCCTCGATCACCGCCGCCTGGCGCGCCGAGTTCGAGCGCCGCTTCGCCGCGCGGATGAACGCGCCGGAGATCGCGCAAGCGCGCGAGGCGCTGCGCTCGAGCGGCTTGCGGGAGCGGGATCCCGCCGCCTACCAGCGGCGCGCGTTCGAGCTGTCGGTGGCGGGTTATTTCCGCGACGTTGCCGACGCCAGGAATCTCACGCCGTTCCGGGTGACCGCCCGGACCCAGCACGCCGTGTGGGCGAGTCTCGGCGAGTTCGATCTCCGTGCGCGCCTCCGGGACACCGCTTCCCGCTTCCTCCTTCCCCCATCCCTGCTCCTGCACGGATCGTCCGATCCGATCCCGATCGAGGGATCGCGCGAGTTGGCCGAGTTATTGAAGGCGCAGTTCATCGAGCTGCCGGTCGGTCACTGCCCGCATGTCGAGGCGACGGATCAGTTCGTGGCGGGACTGGACAAGTTCCTGCCGGCGGCGACGGCGTCCTTGTAAGACGCGCGCGATAGCGCCGAGCCCCGGCTTCAGCCGGGGA
>JBOHSO010000258.1:0-9110 GCA_050921685.1 Gemmatimonadales bacterium | reverse complement strand
CATGATCTCGAACTTCACGCCGCCGAGCGGCGCCCCGCGGTCGGTGCGCGCATTCCAGCCCGGCGGCATGGTCCCACCGCCCGCGACGGTGCGATCGGGGTCGGCTTGCGCCGCCGCGCCGGCGATGGCGCAGAGGGAGAGGATCGTGAGGGCGAGTGCCAGACGTGGCGTGAGGGTCAGCAGGTGAGCGCGAACGGTGATCATCTGTAGCTCCCAGGGTGCACAAGGGTGAACAGCCGAAACGGATCCCCCGCTAATTGAGGGCCCGACGCCTGGCGCGGTCAATCACGGAGCGCCAGACGGCGACCTCACCCGGACGGGCCGCGACAACCGCCAACGAATGCGACCGCCCCCGCATGTCACCGGCGGCCGAGAGGACTCAGTGGTTTCCAGAACCGGATGCGACAAGCGCACTCCTTACGCGGGCGCCAATCGGTGGCTCAGGCCCAGCCGGCGGCGACCGCAGTTCGCTGATATGTGGAGCTGGATACTTACGCCCGAGTGACGATCGCAAGCACGAATTCGCAGTGTCAAACGCCACCGCCGGGCGGGCGGCGGCAGAGGGAGCGGCAGCGTACGTCACCTTTGAACTGCAACGCCCGCCGCGATTTGTGGGTCAAGCTGCTGGCGTCCTAGGATTGCAACCTTCCGTCGGCTTCCACCGTCTCCTTCTCTAATGGATGCGGTAGCCACCTTTCCCATCGCCCCCCGTTCCCGCTTCCGCGGCCACGAGCACCCGTCGGTGCACGTGTGCGCGGTGCTGGACGGCGGGTTTGTGGAGCGCGACGGCCGGGGGTGGCGCGACGTGGGCGCGGGTTGGGTGCGGGTCTCGGCCGGCGCTCGGCACGACATTGATTTTGGGCCTTCGGGCGCCCGCTGCCTGGTGCTCGAAGCCGACCCTGGAACCGCCGCACCCAGGCTGCAGAGTCTGCCACGGCCTCTGTTCCTCGAGACCGACAGCTGGTTGGGGCAGGTCCTCCAGCACATCGATGGCACCGCGTCACAGCGCGATCCCGAAGGGGCGATTGCACTCGACAGCCTCGCCGCCGAGCTGTTGGCGCAGTTGGAGCGGCGGCTCGACGGCAGGCGGTCGCCTCCGCCACCCTGGCTACGGCGGGTGTGCGAGCTGGTGCACGACCTGCGGGGCATGGTGACGGTCGCGGCTCTGGCGCGAGCGGCCGGGGTTCATCGGGTCCATCTCGCGCGCACATTCCGCGATCACTTTGGCGTGCCGGTGACCGCATACGCGCGGCGCGTGAGGCTGGACTACGCGCAGCGGCTCCTCGTCACTAGCGCCACCCCCCTGGCCCAGGTAGCGGCGCGCGCGGGTTTCGCGGACCAGAGCCACCTGACGCGCGTGATGCGCGCTACGCTGGGCGTTACGCCCGGCGCGGTCCGCGGCGGGAGGTTACACCCGTTCAAGACGGCGCCCGGGGGTGTGCTGTAGGCTACCCATCCACCGCCTAAGAGAGGACGGTTTTGGCCCGAGGTCCGTGGCTTGCCGTGCACTTCGCGCTAGTGATCGCCACCGGTGCTGCCGCCCAGCGACACCCGCATCCGATGCCACCGGGTGCCCGCCCGTTGGGTCCTTACGCTCTCGTGTCAGTGAGCGCCGCAGAGGCGGCCGAGTGGCGCGGGGATCTCGCGTACTTCGCCCGCGAGTTGCCGCGCGTCCATGTCGACCCGTGGCACTCGGTCAGCCGCGACAGCTTCGCTGCTGCCGTTCGCGCCCTCGACACCCGCATCCCCGGCCTGGCGCGGCACGAGATCCTCGTTGAGCTGGCGCGGCTGGCTGCGCTCGTCGGCGACGGCCACACGAGCCTGCCGCTGTATTTCAGCCCGCCCGTCGGCTTCCACGTGCTGCCGCTCCGACTCGGGTTCTACCGCGATACGCTGTTTGTGGAAGCCGCTGACCGCGCGTACGCAGCACTGGTCGGCGCACGCGTCGTGAGTATCGGCGCGACGCCGGTCGAATCGGCGTTGGCGCGCGTCGCCCCGCTGATCTCGCGCGACCGCGACAACCCGTTCTGGATCCTGGCGGTGGCGCCTTACCTGCTGGGACGCATCGAGGTCCTCCACGCTCTCGGTCTGACACGCACACTCCAGTCTGTCGACCTCACCGTCGACGTGGGCGGCCGGCGCAGCACAGTGGGCGTCCGACCGCTGCCGGAGCCGCCGCCGCCCGTATTCGGGCTGGAATACCGGCCCCGTTACACCGCGTCGTGGGTTGATGCGCGGGACGCGTCGGGTGCACCGATCCCGCTTTACCAGCAGCAGCGTGGCGTGGCATGGTTTCAATACCTGCCGGAGACTCGCACGATGTACGCGCAGATCTTCAGCATCGAAGCCCCGACCCCCGCCGACTCGCCCGCGGTGGTGCTGCGACGCGCCCTGGCGGCAGCGGACTCAGCGGGTGCCGAACGCTTCGTCTTGGACATCCGTAACAACACCGGCGGGGAGGGATTCCAGGTTCCGCTCGTGGTCCGGGAGCTGATCCGGACGCGCTATGACACGACAGGGCGCATGTTCGTGATCATCGGGCGCCGCACCTTCTCCGCGGCCGGCGTGCTGGCCGCCACGCTCGAGATGTGGACGCACGCGCTGTTCGTTGGTGAGCTTGCGGGTGGCGCTCCCAACCTGTTCGGCAGTCATGCGCCGGTGACCCTGCCGCACAGCGGACTCAGCATCTTCGCCTCACCCTTGCGCATTCAGAGTGGATGGCCGTGGGACCGTCGCAGCGGCGTCGCGCCGCGTGTTGCGGCCCAACCAGCATTCCAGGATTACCGTACCAACCGGGATCCTGCCCTTGCGGCCATTTATCGATGGGGCGCGCAGCCCGCGCTAGCGGATCTGCTCGCGCGCGCGGCCCCCCTCGGCGACCGGGCGGTGGAGCAACGCATCCAGGAGTGGGCCGTCGATCCCCTCAACGCCTTCATCGACCCGCGTGCAGACGTCAACACGGTCGCCTGTCGCCTGTTGCGGGCGGGCCGCACGCGCGAGGCGCTGTCCGTCGTCCGCTCCATGGTCCGCGTCTTTCCGGACTACGCTAACGGTTGGGACTCACTGGGTGAGGTGCTCCTCGCGGCGGGTCGGCGCGACGAGGGAATCGCGGCCTACCGCCGGGCCCTCGAAATCGATCCCGACCTTAGGTCGAGCCAGCAGGCGTTGGAGCGGCTGGGGGTCAAGGAGCCCTGAGGTCTTGATGCCCGGCCTTGCCGACATGCACGTCCACACGAGCGAGCGCGATCTACCCCTCTTTCTGGCAAACGGCGTCACCCTGGTGCGCGAGATGAACGGCAGCCCGACGCACGTGGCGTTGCGCGCGCGGATCGAGCGTGGCGAGCTCCTCGGCCCGCGCCTCGTCGTCACGTCGCCGCTCCTGACGGGCATCCGGCATCGTCTGATCAAGGACGTGGACGACGCTGAAGAGGCCCCTTCGGTCGGCTCGATCATCGCCGGAGCGCCGCCCGTCGCGGCACTGAATTCAGTCCCATCAGTGAAGACTACGAAGCGCCCGGCGATAATCCCCCCGGGCGACGCCGCCATGGCGCTTGAATACCCGGGTGAAATGGCTCCGGTCGGCGAACCCGGCATCGAGGGCTCACGACAACCCCCCCGACCGCGAGGCTCTTCGCTCCCGTGCTCCCCATTGTGATCGGGACGATTCGCACGACGCACGGCGTTGAACAGGAGCGACGCCGAGCCGTGCGGCGGCTCCGGTGAGCCGGCGGTCGAATGAGGTCAGCGGACGGTGTACCGCATGACCAGGCGCGTCGGTGAAGGCTGCACTACCGGGCGAAACCCAGCCCGCGTGAACGTGCCGGCGAGGCCGATGCTTGCAAAAGCGGGAGGATAATCTGTCCCGGACGGCACGATCGGATAACCTTCGACGGCGCTCGCCCCGCGACTCCGGGCGAGCTTGACCGCGGCCCGGAGCAACTGGACGGACAGCCCGCGGCGCCGGAAGCGGGGCGCAACGTAGAAGCAGTTTCCCGGATCGATGTCGGGTACCAACCAATAAGGTCCGCGACGATATCCCTGGTTGACCATCGATTAATGGGCGTCAGAAATAGTCTGTCCGCAAACGAGTGCACGCATCGCTCAAAGTCGTCGAGGCTGCTCTGGAGCCTCGTGATCTGCGAGCCAGGCGACCCAGATGACGGAGCGTGCAGCGTGGAAGGTCATGGCGCCTCCTCGGATCTTTCACCCTAGCCGTCCCAGAACTTCTGGGGCAACGGAGTTGCGGCGAGGGGTAGCGGAGCGCGACGAGCCTGCGGCGAAGCTGGACGAGAGCGGCTACGGGCTGTGGTGATCTCGTCGCCTCTCGCCCACCGCCCGTCCGGCCAGACCGAGGATTCGTCGCGGGCCGTTTTTCCCACTGAGGAAGGACGGCTAACTTGCCTCCTCGGAGGCACCATACTCACATGAAGTCCCAAACCGTGGGCGTACTCGGACTCGCGTTCCTGGCAGTCGGGGACGGACTGCCGGGCGGCGGCGCGCGCGGCGGGTCCGGACGCCGGATCGGCAGCGACGAGCCGAGCACGCCGCTCGCGATTGTGGGCGTCGGCATCGTCATGCTTCAAGCCGAACGGGTGATCGAGGAGCAGACGGTGGTGGTGGGCGGCGGCCGCATCCAGGCGATCGGCCCGACCGCCGAGGTGCGGGTACCTGAGGGCGCGTCCCGGGTCGATGGCCGTGGGCGCTTCGTGATGCCCGGGCTCGCCGACATGCACGTGCACCTCTTCAACTCGCGGGACCTGGCGTTGTATGTCGCGAATGGAATAACCACCATCAGAAACCTCGGCGGTTACGAAGCGGCTGATTCCATCCTCCGAATCCGGCAGGAAGTACGCGACGGGCAGCGGCTCGGACCCACGATCTACACCAGCGGGAATTGGCTCGACGGCGACCCTCCTTTCCGGCCCGAGAACACGGTGGTGCGCACGCCCCAGGACGCCGAGCGGGTGGTGGCGCAGCAAGCCGCCGCCGGTTACGAATTCATCAAGGTCTACGTCACGCTGCGGCCCGAGGTGTACCGCGCGATCGTCGAGGCGGCCCGGCGCCGGAGCATTCCCGTGACGGGGCACGTTCCCGCGGCGGTGGGAATCGACGACGTCCTGGCGAGCGGCCAGATCGGGATCGATCACCTGGGGCAATACCCGCTTAGTCGCTTCGGACAGGCCAGCGGGGACTCGGCGCTGGAGGAGTTTTCGCGGCGGACCAGCGAACGGGGAGTCAGTGTCACTACCACGCTGGTCATGCTCCAGCGGTCCCTCGCCATGCGCGGCAACCCGGAGTTCGTGCGCGACCTCCTCGCCGGGCCGGAGGCCCGGTATCTGTCGCCCGCGACCCGCGAGTTCTGGATGCGGGCGCCGTTCCTGAGTCAGCAACGGTTGCCGACGGCGGGCGCGGTCTACGGGCAAACCCAGCGCCTGGCGGCACGGCTTCACGCCCACGACGTGCGCCTCCTGCTCGGCACCGATGCGGGCCTCTGGGGCAATCCGCCGGGGTTTTCGGCGATCGAGGAGCTGCGGCTGCTAGTCGAGAGCGGGCTGACGCCCGCCCAGGCACTCTGGGCGGCCACCCTGGCTCCGGCGGCTTTTCTCAATCAGTACGTCCCTGGCGCCGATCAGCCGGGCGAAGTCCGCGTGGGGATGCGGGCGGATTTGCTGGTGCTCGAGCAGAACCCACTGACGGACGTGAGCGCCGTCAGCCGAAAGGTCGGCGTAGTGCTGCGCGGTCGCTGGATTCCCGAAGCGGAGCTTCAAGCCCTGCTCGAGGGTCTGGCGTCGGACTATGCTCGGTCGGCGCCACCCTGATTGGCCCGCGCTCGGCCTCGCCACGCTGCTCGAGGCCGCGCTCACGGCCATAGGACTGCGGCTGCGAGTGGAGGCAGGCAACTAGGCCCCGCGCGCCTCGGCAAGGCGGTGGAGAAAATAGTGGAACCAGTTCTCGCCATACGGCACGTAGACGCGTAGCGGTCGTCCCGGGGCTAGTCCGCGCGTCTCTCTTTCGCGAACCCCGAGCAACACCTCCACGCTCGCGTCCGGGATGGCGGGAAGCAGGCGACTCAGCAGCGCCGGGTCATGCGTGGCCAGGGCCAGTGGTACGTGGGCCGCCGCCAATTGTTTCGCGAGTGCGAGGTATGCGACGTCCGTCTCCTCACCCCAGTCGTACGCGGCGGTCGATGATTCCACATAGGCGCCCTTGACGAGCCTCACGGGGATACGGTGCTCCGCCAAGCGTTCAGCATCCCCGGCGGCCCGGCGCAGGTTCGCCTGGAGCGTGGCCATGAGCGGCGCTCCGCCGTCGGCCAGAGATACGGTCGCCTCGAGCACTCGGTCCGCGTCCTCGGCCGCTTCGCCACCCACCTGGATCAGTGCGCCACCGGGCAGGGCGTCGGCAATGCGCCGCACGTGGTCACAGCATCGCTCCACCGAGGATCGCACGCCGAAATGGGTGAGATCGAGAGACAAGTAGACTTCGGCCCGCAGCTCACGCAGTGCTGCGCACAGGCGTAGGTACTCCGCGGTTGCTGCCTCGATGGCTCCCTGATCCTCCATGTACCATCCGAGGTAGTCCACACTGGCCGTAAAGCCTTCGGCCAGGAACTTCCGCGTGACCATGAGTGCATCGCGCCATTCGGTCCCGGCCACATAACGCCCGGTTCGAGCGTACGCTAACGACCGCACGGGAGCCCACGCGCGCACGAAGCGGTCGAAGGCCACCGAATTGCCCAGCTTGAACATGCAGCGGCGTGTGAACGGCACTCCCATAGGGTGCACCACGAGTGCGAGGGTTGCTCAGAACGGCCGTGCGTCCCGGCGACGAGTGCGAAGCCAGCGACGACCTTTGGACAGTCACCTCTTGAGCGCCCGCCCGGAGCCCTGAGGGCGCGTCACAGCGCCCGGCGCGGTCGCACGATCCTCGTCCCCTCAAGGTGCCGCTCGCTGGTACACTTCCCTGAAGCGCAGCGTCCAGGTCTTGCCGCCATCGTCCGATCGCTCGCTGATCCGAATCAGCCGGTCGGCACCGTCCGGGATCCACGCCTGGCGTGAGAGGTACCGATCGCCCTGGATGTCGAACTCCCGATAGATGAACCAATGCTCCCCAACCTTGCGGCCTTCCCACACCTGGTACAGGCCGTTGTCGCTGACCCACGTGTACATCCACCGTCCGGCCGTCTTGTCCCAGGCCCGGAGGGCCGTCGCGCGCATGCGCGTGGGACCGATGACCATCCGCCACTCCTCGACGAACGCGGCAGGGTGGACGTCGCGTCGCACGCGAAAGATCGTCCGGGTCGTGTCAATCGCTCCACCGACGACCTGATGCCACGTCCCTTCCCAGAAGTCGAAGTACCGCGTGTCGGCGCTTTCGCTGAAGGGCTGCACATCTTGGGCCGTCCCCAGGCGCGCCAGGCCTGCGAGCAGCCCCAAGGCGACTGTGACACTCCTGGCGACCATGTACCCCCGCTCTCTAGGGTGCGAAGAGACATCGCAAGGGAGCCGGCAAACGCCGGGCCCACGCCGCCTCGTTGTGAACCGCGCAGGGCTCCACCACGACGAGCACGCGACTCGAATCCACGCGCGCGCTGAGGAGTCGCGCGAGGCGCCGCACATCAGCCACCGCCTCGGGCTCCCGCGGATCCTCGGGCTTGCACTCGGGGCGCCCCCCCTCATTTGTCCCCACGCCCAGGTAAATGCGCTCGGGCCAGCGCACCGCCAGCGCCGCGTCCCGCAGGATTGCCGCGCTATCCACGTAGAGCGAGGGACTCTCGACCAGCAGCCGCCCGAACACGCCGGACCTGGCGATGACCGCGAACAGGCTGGCGAGCCCGCCGTAGGAGGACCCACCGAGCCCAGTGTGCTCGGCCCCGCGCAGGGTGCGGTAGCGCACGTTAACGAACGGCAGGACCTCTTCGACCAGGAATTCCGGGTAGCGCTCCCCCAGCGGGTCGGGCTCAGCCGGCCGGAGGTAGGCATCAACGTAGGGCAGGTACTCTCTGGCGCGGCCTCGGCGGCCAGCGTTGTCAATCCCTACGACGATCAGCGGCGGAATCTCGCGAAGGGTCACGAGCCGCCGCACGGTTTCGTCGATTCGCCACTCCATCGGATTGAATAGGGCGGTCGCGGAGTCGAACAGGTTCTGGCCGTCGTTGAGATACAGGACCGGGTATTTCCGTGCACGATTGCCAGGGGCGTCGTACTCTTCCGGCACGAGGACGCGGAGGAGGCGCGTGTTCCGGAAGACCCGGCTGTGCAGCTCGTGAAGGCGGAGATCCGCCTCCGCCTGTACCTCTTGCGCCGCGCCCGGGCGTGCGGCAATGAGCAGGGCGAGGCTGAGCGATCTCAAAAGATCCTCACCAAGTAGATGGCCGACGCCTCATCCAACGCCTCGTTCCGGAACCACTGGTAGCTCGCAAAGGCGATGGAGCGCCCGTCCGGCGACCACGCGGGCTGGCGCTCGTCGCGGGCGTCATCGTGGGTGACGCGGCGCAGAGCGCCGCTGCCCAGGTCCACGAGGTAAAGGTCCGAGGAACCCGCCCGCTCCGATGCGAACGCGATCCACCTGCCGTCCGGTGACCACGCCGGCCAGCCATCCACGCCCGGGCTTGGCGCGACGACCCGCGCGTTGGAGCCGTCGGCGTTCATCACGACGACCTCCCAGTTGCCGTCGGCCAGGATGCGGCGGCAGACGATCCGAGAACCGTCCGGCGACCACGAGGGGTAGGTCTCGACCTCGGGCGTCGCTGTGATGCGTCGTACGTCGCGGCCGTCGGTGCGCATCTCGTAGAGGTCCACGTTGCCGGCGCCTGCGGACCGATCCGCTCGGTTCGAGGCAAAGAGGATCCTCGCGCCGTCCGCCGACCAGAAGGGGTGTTCGTCGCTCCACGTGCCGTTCGACAGGTTGCGCTGCCCGGTGCCGTCCGCGTTCATCACGTAGATCTGGGAATGGCCGTCGCGGAAGGACTGAAACGCGATGCGGCGACCGTCCGGGGACCACACGGGCGTCCCATCGCGGGCCGGGCCGTCAGTCAGCTTGCGCACGACGCCCTCGCGGGCATTCATGACGTAGATGTCGAAGTCGCCGTCGGCGTTGGACATGTAGGC
>JBOHSO010000257.1:0-5538 GCA_050921685.1 Gemmatimonadales bacterium | reverse complement strand
GCCGAGGGCTCCCTTCTCTAGACCACCAACACCGCAGTGCTCGCGACATCCCAGCGCAGCACCACCCGCTCGCTGGCTTTGAACGCCCGCTGACTCTCCCCCGCCGGCGAGTCGTTCGGCAGGCGCGCCATGACTTCGCCGGCGGCCCCCAGGGCCACGAAATACTGCGTGTCGCTGCCGGTGTAGACGACGTTCGTGATCACGCCGGCGACCTCGTTCTCCGCCCACTCCGGGCCGCGGGCGGCGGGAGCATCGGGGCGCGCCAACCGCAGGCGCTCGGGCCGCACCGCCACCGTGACGGTCTGCCCGACCGTGAGGTCGGCCGCCGCATCCGCGCGCAGCACCCCCACGCCCCCGAGCTCGATCGTCGCCTGGGTGCCGGCGATCGCCCGCACGTGTCCCGTCAGGAAGTTCGAGCTGCCGATGAAGTCGGCCACGAAGCGCGAAACCGGACGCTCGTAGATGGTCCGGGGATCGCCCACCTGCAGCACCCGCGCCCGGTCCATCACGGCGATCCGGTCCGACATCGTGAGCGCCTCCTCCTGGTCGTGCGTCACGTAGACGAAGGTGACCCCCACCTCCCGCTGAAGCGTCTTCAGCTCGAGCTGCATCGTCTTGCGCAACTTCAGGTCGAGCGCGCCGAGCGGTTCGTCGAGCAGCACCACCGCGGGGCGGAACACCAGGGCGCGGGCGAGCGCGATGCGCTGCTGCTGGCCGCCCGAGAGCTGCGCGGGCCGTCGAAACGCCAGTCCCGGCAGCCGGACCATCTCCAGGGCCTGCGTCACGCGGTGCCGGACGTCGGCATCGGGGGTCCGCCGCAGCCGCAGCGCGAAGGCGACGTTCTCGAACACGGTGAGGTGCGGGAACAGGGCGTAGTGCTGGAACACCATGCCGACCCGGCGGAGGTGTGGCGGGACGGCGGTGATGTCGGTGCCGTTCAGGTGCACGGTGCCGGCGGTCGGCATCTCGAACCCGGCGATGAGCCGCAGCGTCGTGGTCTTGCCGCAGCCCGACGGTCCGAGCAGCGAGAAGAACTCGCCCGGCGCGATCGCCAGCGACACGTCGTCCACGGCGACGTGGTCGGCGAACCGCTTGCCGACGTCGCGTAGCTCGACGGCGGGGGGTCCCGGCTCGGCGGTCACGGGGCCTCGGCGGGCAGGCCGGCGGCGCGGGGCGCGGCGGCCGAACGGAACACGAGCCGCCGGAGCCACACCAGCATGAAGAAGATCGTGAGGGTGATCGCCATGATGAGCGCCGCCATGGCGATGACCCGCGGCAGGCGCGCCGTCATGCGGAGCTGGGAATACAGATAGACGGGCAACGTCGGCTCGCGGCCGGCCAGCATGTTGGCGACGGCGAACTCGTCGAACGAGACCGTGAAGGCGGTGAGCCACGCCGCGAACATCGCCGGCGCGATGAGGGGGAGCACGATCTGCCGCAGCATCTGCCAGTACGTGGCGCCGAGGCTCATCGCGGCCTCCTCGAGGTGGCGGTCGAACCCCACCAAGCGCGCGACCAGAATGAGCAGCGCGTACGGGAAGCCGATCACGGTGTGCGCTCCGGCGATCATCAGCAGCGAGCGCGGGATGCCGACGCTCGAGAAGAACAGCAGCAGCGCCACCCCGAGCACGACGAACGGCACGTACAGCGGCAACAGCGCCGCCGTGAGGAACAGCCCCTTCCCCCGGAACGCGAACCGGACGCACGCGATCGCGCCGCAGGTCGCCAACGCCGTGGCCAGGAGGCTCGACCCGGCGGCCACGACGACGCTGTTGCGCAGCGCGCGCATCAGGGCTTCGGTGGCGAACAGCTCCGTGAACCAGCGCAGCGTGAAGCCGCGCAGCGGGAAGGCGAGGATGGTCCCGTCGTTGAACGCGAACACGAGCAGCACGAGGATCGGCAGGTAGAGCAGGCCCAGCAGGCCTAAATAGTAGGCCGGGAGGCCCCAGGCGCGGCGTCGCACGGCGCCCTACCCGATGAAGCGCTCGAGGCGCGAGAGGCGCGACGTCGCGGCGACGAGCGCCAGGGTCAGGACCAGCATCACCACCGCCAGGGCCGCGCCGAGCGGCCAGTTCGCGGAGCGCCCGAAGAAATCGAAGATGATGTTGCCGTACATGGCGCCGCTCGAGCCGCCGACGAGCGCCGGCGTCACGTACTCGCCCACCGTCGGAATGAACACCATCACGGCGCCCGCGATCACGCCGGGCAGCGAGAGTGGCACGGTCACGCGCCAGAACCGCTGGCGCGGGCTGGCGCCGAGGCCGGCGGCGGCCTCGAGCAGCGAGCGGTCGATGCGGTACAGGGTGGCGATGATCGGTAGCGCGACGAACGGCGTCCACACGTACACCAGCGTGACGACGACGGCCAGCCGGCTGTAGAACAGCGCGGAGACGGGCTCGTGGATCAGGCCGAGCGAGAGGAGCAGCGAGTTGACCGCGCCTCCCTCGCCCAGGATCACCTTCCACGCCATCACGCGCAGCAGGTAGCTGATCCAGAACGGGATGAGGAGGAGCACGATGTAGACGCCGGCCCCGGCGCGGACGCGGAACACCAGGTAGTACGCCACCGGGTAGGCGAGCACCGTCGCGAGCACCGCGACCACCAGGGCGATCCCGGCCGATACGGCCAGCAGTCGGAGGAACGACGGCGTGGCGAACAGGATCCGGTACTGGTCCAGCGTCGGCACCCAGTCCCGGAACAACGCTCCCTCGAGGCCGGCGCGAAAGCTGAACGCCGTCAGGAGGACCAGCGGGACGATCAGGAAGGCGACGAGCCACACCGCGGGCGGCCCGATGACCGCCCACAGCCGCCCGCGGTGCCCTTCGAGCGCTATGGCGCGGCCTTCACCCGGGCCCACAGCTGGCCGAAGTTGTTGCGATCCGCCTCACTCACCAGCGGGGTGAAGCGCGTGCGCTCCAGCACCGTGGGATCGCTGAGCGACAGCGCTTTGACGATGTTCGAGTCGGTCACGCCCTGAAAGGCCGCCGGGTTCACATGCCCGTACGCGAAGGCGCTGATCAGGCCGACGCCCTGCTCGGTGGCGAGCTTCTCGTCGAGAAACGCGTACGCCAGCTCCGGCGTCTGGCACGTGGACGAGATGCCGTACAGCCCCACCCAGCTGTTCCGCCCTTCCTTCGGTTCCGCATACGCGACCGGGACGCCCTGGCCGAGCAGGGTGTTGTAGGCGCCCTGCCAGGCGTAGGCCAGCCAGATCTCGCCCGAGGCCATGCCCTGCACCAGCTCCGGCTCGCCACTCCAATAGAAGCGGTTGAGCTTCCGCTGGGCGGTCCACATCCGCTCGGCCTCGGCGAGCTGTTCCGGGGTGAGCCGCGTCTCGTCCCAGCCTTTGACGTAGCTCGCGATGGTGACGGCCCCGGGGCCGTCGTCCCACATCGAGACGTGGCCCTTGAACTTCGGGTCGAACAGCGCGGCCCACGAATCGACGCCGCCAGGCACTTTGTCGGTGCGGTACAGGATGGAGGTGAAGCCCCAGTCCCACGGAATGAAATACGGTTTGCCCTCGATCTGGCCCAGCGCCTTGAAGCGCGCCGGAACGGCGGACCAGTGCGCCAGGCGCGTGGTGTCGAGCTCCGACACCAACCCGTCCCGCACGTAGAAATGCTGCCAGCCCGTGTAGGGATGGAACACGCAGGCGTCGGCGCCCGCTTTCATCTTGCCGAAGATGTCCGCGTCGGATTCGCCGAACGCCACGCTCACCGTCACCTTGGGGTACTTCCGGTGGAAGGTGACGAACATCGAGGTGTCCTCGTAGCCCGCCCAGTCGAGCACCGTCAGGGTGCCGGTGGCATCGGGGCTGAGCGTCGTGGCCGCCGGGCGCTTCTCGCCTCCGCACGCGGCGAGGAGCAGCACGAGCAGGGAGAGCGGCGCGGGCGAGCGGTGTAGGCACAGTGTCATGGACGCTCCGGGATGGCGACACGCTTTCAGTTACTCCGTTCCCGCCGGGCCCGCAAGAGCGGTCCCCGATCAGGACAACCGGTCTTTCATCCGATAGTAGGCCCCCACCAGCGGCAGGAACCACGGCGTGCCGGTGTACAGCGGGACCGGCCGGAAGCCGTATTCCGAGAACGGGCGCAGGTCGCCATGTGCCGCGATGGTGTCGCCGAGGCGGGCTCCCAGGTAGGTGGCCAGCGCGACGCCGTGGCCGCAATACCCCATGGCGTAGTGGACCCCGTGGTGCTCGCCGGCGTGCGGCAGCTGATCCATCGTCATCGCCACGCTGCCCGACCAGCGGTAGTCGATGTCCGTCCCCAGCAGTCGGGGGAAGAGGCCGCACATGGCGTTGTACAGATAGCGGGCGCTGTCGAGCGGTGTGGTGGGACCGAACGCCACGCGACCGCCGAACAGCATCCGGGTGTCGGCCGATATGCGGAAATAGTAGAGCAGGTTCTTGGTGTCGCTCACCACGCGGTCCCGCGGGATCAAGGCTCGGGCGACGCTCGCGCCCAATGGGGCGGTGGCGATGAGATAGCTGCCGACGGGGACGACCCGGCGGCGCAGGGCGGGGACGAGGGGGCCGCTGTAGCCGTCGGTCGCCACGACCACGTGCCGTGCGTTGACGGTCCCCGAGCTCGTGAACACCAGGAACCCGTTCGGGATGCGCTGCAGCTTGCGCACGTCGACGTCCTCGATGAGCCGCGCCCCGGCCCGCCGGGCGGACGTCACGAGTCCCCAGAACAGCTTCGCGGGATTGACCCCGCCGCCGTCGGGATCCAGCAGCGCGCCGTGATAGGTGTTCGCGCCCAGCTCCTCGCGCATGCGGTCGCGCGGGACCAGCACCGTCTCGTGGCGGAACGCCCGCGCCAGCACGTCGCGCGTGCGCTCGAGCTCCGCATAGTGCGACGGCTTGTAGGCGAGAATCAGGTGCCCGGCCTTGCGGTATTCGCAGTCGACCCGGTCGCCCGCGATGAACTCCTCCACGAACCGCACCGCGGCGCGCGAGGCGTCGTACAGGTCGCGCGCCCGTACCGCGCCGAGACGATGCACCAGCGCCCCGGCCTCGCGCTTGAACCCGGGCAGCACGAACCCGCCGTTGCGCGTGGAGGCTCCCCACCCCAGCGTCGCCCGCTCCAGCACGGTGACGTCGGCCCCGTGACGCGCCAGCGCCCGGGCGGCCGACACGCCGGTATAGCCGCCGCCGATCACCGCGACGTCGGTGCGCGTGGGCAGGTCGTGGGGATGATCGAGGGCGGGCCGCGGGGCCGTGTCCCACCAGTAAGGGCGGTCCTGCACCCGCTAGAGCTCCTTCACCATCGCGACCGCGCTCTCCGAACAGGCACCTGTGAACTCCACCGACTCCCGCACCGCGGGGGCGACTTCACTGCGCGGGATGGTCCGGAACCCGAAGCGCGGGAAGAACCGGGCGGCGGTCTCGGTCAGGAGATACACGTAGCGCACGCCACGGCGGCGCGCCAGCGCCAGCGCCGCGTCGGTGAGCCGAACGCCGATCCCCTGTCCGCGCAGCGTCGCGTCCACCGCGACCGAGCGTAGCAGGCCCGTGGTGCCGTACAGCTCCACCGC
>JBOHSO010000256.1:0-1925 GCA_050921685.1 Gemmatimonadales bacterium | reverse complement strand
GGCCGGCCCAAGGAGGCGATGCTCGCCCTGTGCGAAGCGGTGACGGAGACGATGTTCAGGTTCACCGGCATCGTGATGAAGTTCGCGCCGATCGGCGTCGGCGCGGCGATCGCGGTGACGGTGAGCCATTCCGGCCTCGGGGTCCTCGTCAACCTCGGCAAACTGGTGCTCACGCTGTACGGCGCGCTCATCGTGTTCGCGCTGGTGGCACTCCTGCCGGCCGCGATGATCGCCCGGGTGCCGTTGCGCCCGTTCCTGCGGCAGGTGAAAGAGCCCGCACTGATCGCGTTCGCCACGACGTCGTCCGAGGCGGCGCTCCCCAAGGCGATGGAGAACATGGAGCAGCTCGGCGTGTCGCGGCGCATCGTCGCCTTCGTGCTGCCGACGGGCTACTCCTTCAACCTCGACGGGTCCACGCTGTACCTGTCGCTCGCCGCGATGTTCGTCGCCCAGGCGGCGGGGGTGCACCTGTCGCTGGGCCAGCAGCTGCTCATGATGCTCACCCTGATGCTCACGAGCAAAGGCGTGGCGGGGGTGCCGCGCGCGTCGCTCGTGATCCTGTCCGGCACGCTCACGAGCTTCGGGCTGCCGCTCGAAGGAGTCGCCGTGCTGCTCGGCGTGGACGAGCTGATGGACATGGCCCGCACCACCGTGAACCTGGTGGGAAACTGCCTCGCGACGGTGGTACTGGGACGCTGGGAGGGCGAGTTCCAGCTGGCCCCCGCGGCCCAGCCGAGTGACACGCCTGCGGCGACCGCGGCCGGCTAGTCCCTCGCACGCCGAGCGAAGCACCCGCTGGTCGGTCGGACCGAGGCCACGGCCCGTGTAGCGCAGCCGCCACGTCAGCCTCCCGCCTATATCTCAGCAATTCACCGACGGTTACCTCTGAATCCGGGGAAACTGCAGTGCTCCGAGCTTACCCTCGCGCCGGTCTCACCACTAGCTATATGGAGAGCAGGGCATGGCTCGGATCCTGGTCATCGACGACGACGCCTCCATCCGCAGGTCCGTGCGCCGCATGCTCGAGCGCACCGGACACCAGATTGTCGAAGCGGCGGACGGCGAGGCCGGGATTCGCGAGCTGCGGCGGCAGCCTGTGCAGCTTGTCCTGACCGATATCTACATGCCGGGAGAAGACGGGTTCGCGACGATGCGACGCCTGCGGCGGGAATGGCCGGGAATCAAGATCATCACGATGTCCGGTGGGAGTCGGGCAGGTCCAGCGGATTTGAGCGCATCCGCCGCGGCGATGGGGGCGGCCGGCACGTTGAACAAGCCGTTCAGCATGGAGGATCTGCTGGGTATCGTGAAACGCGTCCTGGGGCACGGCACTGAGACGCCGGATGCATGACCGCAGGCCCGGCTGCCCGGCACGGCATCCACTCGGAGGGGTGTGGTGATATGAACATCGAACCCGGCGACTTTCGGAACCGACTGCGCGCGCTCGTGGAAATGCACGGCGAAGTTCTCTCGGAGGAGGAGCTGTTCGACATGGCGGAGTGTTATCCAACCTGCCGGGGGAAGGAGCACTGGGACGTGCGCGAGTACGCCCGGATCACCAAGATTGGGGCGCGTGAATACCGCGTGGTGCGTGGCAGCAGCGTCCAACATGTGTACCGAAGCGTCGAGCGGGTCCGCGCCGCCGCCGTGCGGACGGCGCTGAACGAGCTCGAGTCCCGGAAGGATCCAGGAACGTCGGCGTCGTAGCCCTGAAACGCGTGAGCGACCGAGCGTAGCACGAAACTCACAACTGACCACCTTGGGGAGAGTCAAGCAGCTCCCGCACCTTCCGCGCGAGTGCTTCGGGACTAAACGGTTTCTGCAGGAAGGCGATCCCGCGCTCGAGAACGCCGTGTCGGATGATCGCATCGTCCGTGTACCCTGAGACGAAAAGCACCTTGAGCTCGGGTCGTTGCTCCTTGAGC
>JBOHSO010000255.1:0-4969 GCA_050921685.1 Gemmatimonadales bacterium | reverse complement strand
GGACACGGGCGTGCGAACCGGCGACGTGATTCGGTTCCGTTTCATCGCGACCGACGCCGCCCGCCGCGCGGTCGCCGACGCGCGCCCGCTCTGGGCCGTGTCGCCGGTTGGCGAGGGCGCGGCCACGATCGACGGCGAGGGCGTATTCGTAGCCAACGACCCCGGCAGCTACCGCGTCGTGGCGACGCTCGGGACACGCAGCGTCGAGGCGTATGTCCGGGTCGAGGCCCGCAACGTGACCCGGCAGATCTCGGTCGTCGGTCGGCTGCCCCTCAAGAGCCTCCAGGCCGCTGAGCTGTGGCTCCACCCCGACGGCAAACACGCCTACCTGTCCACCATCGGCGATCGCCTCTACGCCATCGACATCTCCGATCCGGCGAAGCCGGTCATCACCGACTCCGTGCTGGTCGATGCGCGCGTCGTCAACGACGTCATGACCACGGAAGACGGGAAGTACGGCGTGATGACGCGCGAAGGGGCGTCGAGCCGCCGGAATGGGATCGTGATGCTGTCGTTCGAGGACCCCGCCCACCCCAAGCCAATCGCCGAGTTCACCGAGACGGTCACAGGCGGCGTGCACAGCACCTACGTCTACCGCGGCTACGTCTATCTCACCGACGATGCCACCGGCTCGATGCGGGTCATCGACATCCGCGACCCCTACCACCCCAAGCAGGTGGCCCGCTGGCAGGTGGAACGTCCCGAGGCTGGCCGCATGCTGCACGATATCGACGTGCGGGACGGGCTGGCCACCTTGTCCTACTGGAACGACGGGCTGATCATCCTCGACGTCGGGAACGGGATCAAGGGCGGCAGTCCCGAAAACCCGCAGCTGGTGCTGCAATTCAAGTACGACCTCAACACCCTGTACAAGCGTGTGGAGTTGGCGGGTGGTCCAGGGTTCATTCGTGGGACCCACACGGCCTGGCGGGTGGGCAATCGGTATGTGTTCATCGGTGACGAGGTGTTCCCGGCACGCCAGCAAGGCGGTGGCCCGGGCGTCATTGGCCTCGGTCGGGCCTACGGCCGGCTGCAAGCGATCGATATCTCGGACCTCGCCAACCCCCGGGCGGTGGCGTGGTTCGAGCCCGCGGACGGCGGCGCGCACAACGTCTGGGTAGCGGGCGACACGCTGTACTTGGGCGACTATCAGGGCGGGCTGCGGATTCTCGATATCTCCGGAGAATTGAAGGGCGATATGCTGGCGCAGGGTCGCGAGTACGCCCACGTGCACACCGGCGACAAGGACGGCACCACGCCGAATACGGCCAACGCGTGGGGGGCGATTTACCGCGACGGCCTGGTGTACGTCCCGGACATCAACAGCGGGCTCTGGGTGGTGCGCCTGGAGCCGCGCCAAACCGCCATTCCGTAAGGAGCGCCCATGCATCTCGCATTCGTTCTGGCGCTGCTGCAGCAGCCGACCGCGCCCCCGCCGCCGTCCCTCATCAGCAAGGTGGAGGTCATCCCGGCGGCCGGCGAGCTGCAGATCGGTCAGACCCTCAAGCTTTCGGCCCGGGCGCTCGACGCCAACGGCCAGCCGGTGGAGAACGCCCAGATCCGGTACTATGTCGGCAGCGACAACGGCGACGTGGATTCGACCGGGGTGCTCACGGCCGGGTATGCAGGGCCGCTGCGCGTCGTCGCCATCGCGTTCATCCCGGGCGAGCGCGGCCAGGTGATGGGCGAGGCGGTGTTCCAGGCCGCCCCGGAGCCGCCGGCCCGCATCGCGGTCGAGCCGGCGCCGACCCGCCTCATCGCGGGCACCCAGCTGACGCTGGTCGCGTCCGCCTTTTCCAAGCACGGGGACCGGCGGTCCGATCCCGTCACCTTCTCCTCGAGCAATCCGCGAGTGGCGAGCGTGAGCGGCGATGGGCTACTGCGCGCCGTGGCGCCGGGGCGAGCCACGGTGTCGGCCGCGACCGGCCCGGCCGTGGAAACGCTCGCGCTCCAGGTCCTCCCCAACACCTTCGCGCGCGTGGTGATCGAGCCGGCCGCGGCCACAGTCCGGACCGGCGACGTGATCCGATTCTCCGCCACACCGAAAGACGTGGCCGTGGCCTGGAGCCTGGGCGCGGGGGCGGGCGCCGCCCAGGTCGATCCCGGTGGCGTGTTTGTGGCCGAGCTGCCGGGGGTGTACACGGTCCGGGCGACGATCGGGACCCGTACGGCCGACGCCGTGGTGCGCGTCGAGCCGCGCCGCGTGACGCGCGGTATTGAAGTCCGGGCGCATCTGCCGATCAACCAGCGCGCGGCGGAAGTGTGGGTGCACCCCAACGGAACCTGCGCCTATCTCTCGACGATCGCCGATCGCGTCTATGCGATCGACATCTCCGACGTGACCCAGCCGAAGATCGTCGACTCGATGCTGAACGACGCGCGGATCAACAACGACGTGATGACGACCGAGGACGGCAAGTACGGCGTGTTCTCGCGCGAGGGGGCGTCGAACCGCAAGAACGGGATCGTGATCTTCGATGCGAGCGACGCCTGCCACCCGAAGGTCATCGCCGAATACACCGAGACGGTGAGCGGCGGCGTCCATAGCGCCTCCGTGTATCGGGGGCACGTCTATCTCACCGACGACGCCACCGGCTCGATGCGGGTCCTCGACATCCGCGACCCATACCACCCGAGGGAAGTCGGACGCTGGCAGACCGAGCAGGCCGAGGCCGGCCGCTACGTGCACGACGTCATGGTCGTGGACGGACTCGCCTACCTGGCGTACTGGAACGACGGACTGGTGATTCTGGATGTGGGTGACGGGAGGAAGGGGGGAAGCCCCGCCTCCCCGCAGCTCGTGTCACAGTTCAAGTACGACCTCAACGCGACCTACGCGCGGGTCGAGCAGCTGTGGGGCCCGGGATTCGTGCGCGGCACCCACACCGCGTGGCGCCAGGGCCGCTACGTATTCGTGGGAGACGAGGTGTACGCCGCGCGGCCCTACAAGGGGTTGACCCAGGGCAATAGCCTTACCTTCGGTCGCATGCACGTGATTGACGTCTCCGACATCGAGCATCCCAAGTCGGTCGCGTGGTACGAGCCGACCGACGGCGGGGTGCACAACGTGTGGGTCGTCGGCGACACCCTCTACCTCGGTAACTACCAGGGCGGCGCCCGGGTGCTCGACGTCTCCGGCGAGCTGAAGGGCGATCTGCTGCGCCAGGGCCGGGAGATCAGCTGGATCCTGACCGCCGATTCGACCGGCATGCAGCCCCACACGCCGTTCGCCTGGGGCGCGATGGTGCGGGACGGAAACGTCTTCGTGCCGGACATCAATTCGGGGTTGTGGATTCTGCGGGTGGAGCCGAAGCGGGAGGTTACACCGTAACTCCAAGAGGCGTGCGACGCCTCTCCTTGACGTCTTATTGTCTGTTCGGCAACCCAATCGCGGCACGAAACGCCACCAGCGCCGCTTCGTATGCGCGCAGGCGTCCCAACATCTCGGCGCCGACTGGCGTGGGAGTCTTCGCCGCCGATCCTTGGCAGGTCTTGGAGTAGGCCGACAGCGAATCGAGCCGGATCGTGAGGTCCCGAGCGGGCTTGCGCGCGGGCGGCTCGAACACGGTCGGCTCCATCTGCAGGCGGCCGTTTACGATGAAGCCGCGGGCGGCGCCGCACAGGCCGCCGAGCCGCCGTCCCGCGCCGCGCACGTGCAGCGTGTCACGCGCGCTTTGAGCGCGGGCCAGCCGGTTGAGCCCGTCTTTGATCTGCGCGACGCCACGTCCAGCGGTGCGCAACCCTTGCACGTAGCGTTGCTGGGCGGGCGTGAGGAGGGCGGCGGGGGGTGGAGCGCCGGGCACGGAATCGCCGGGCGAGTACGGTGACTGCGCGGCGATGGCGACGACAACGAGCACCTCGAAGAGCAAGGAACGCCTTCCTATCTTCCCGTGGAGCTTGTGGTTACTGCAATCCGCCACACGCGGGCGAGCGCTAGGGTTATAATCCCGACATGGCCGTTCCCGCAACCTCCCGATTGTCACGCACGTTCGAGGATCGCGCTGAAGCGCTGAGTCACTTCTTCGCCCGCGCGGCGGAAGCCCCACGCTTCCTCGCCTTCGACGACGCGGTCGGGTGCCCGCTCGACCAGGCCTTGGCCGTAGTGGAATGGACCGAGGCGGCGGGGATCTTGCACGACGAGGATCTCCTGCACGCCGCGTGGATTCGGCCCGATTCGGCGGCGGCCGTCGTGGAGCGTCACGATGGCCAACGCCGCCTGTTCGCCTACTTCGGTCCGCGCCTGGACCAGCCGTACGCCGACCCGGGTGAGTGCGAACTCATCTACGACGGTCCCGGGGTGCGCGCCTACGCGTTCGCCGAGCGCGGTCACGCGGTCGCGCATTTCCTGCGCGCCACCCAGGGCATCGGCGCGATGCTCGCCCTGCTTGGCCGACGCGCGCCACAGCTGCTGCACGTTCGTCGCTGGCTGAAGGAGTTGTTCAGCGCGCCGCCCCCGGGCGGACTTACCTGCTCCACCCTCCTCGTGGCCGGCTGGTTCGCAACCGCCGGCGCCGGCTGTCTCTTTCTCCCCGCACAGTCGGGGGAGCCGTACTGTTACAGCGAAGTCGGCATCGATTCCTGAAGTCGGCCTGTCCGGAGCCGGTGTGGGAACGTGGATGCTGTGGATACACAACTCCACACCGTGTGGACGGATGGTGCAACGACTGGGAGCGGTGACGGTTAGGCTCCACAGCCCGTGCACATCGAAGTGAGCTAACCCGAAGAAACATCGGCACTTGCGCGGTCCTGGGTCGCCCCTATATTTGCTCCTGCGTCGTGCGGGGAAGGGTTGGGGCCTGGTGTCCCGGCCACGCCTGCATGATCAGTCCGAGCGGAAATTCCGGGGAGGGCGCCGATGCAACAAGGGCTCAGGCGCCTGGCGATCCGGGAGGATCTCTCCGACTTGGATCGCAGAGGCCAGTCGCGCGCCTCAGCCACGTCGACGTGGTGCCTCGACGTGCAGTGCGGA
>JBOHSO010000254.1:0-2387 GCA_050921685.1 Gemmatimonadales bacterium | reverse complement strand
TCCCCGTCCTCCCCCACGCCGGCCCCTGAGAAATTGAACGACACCGCTGCAAACCCGGATCGCGCCAGGCGTTCGGCCGCCTTGGGGAAGTAGCCCCAGTCCTTGAATCCCTTGAAGCCGTGACAGATTACCACCGCCGGCCGATCGCCGCCCGCCGCGCGGACATCCCCCCGCAGCGGCCCACCGTCCGCCCCGGTCAATCGAAAGCGGGTTGTCGTCGCCGTCGCCATCCCTTGACCCCACCTCGTCGCTTCCGGAGAATCTAGCGTGCACACCCGCGTGTCGATCATGGTGGAGGAGGGTGCCACGTGATGGCGTGGCTGCTTGCCGCACCGTGGATCGCGGTGCTGTTGATCGTCGTGCGCCGCTACGCCGTCCGCAGCCCGCAGCTACGAGGCTACGCTCCCCGGCCGCAGGGCCCCGCCCTCTCCGTGATCATTCCGGCCCGGAATGAAGCCCTGAACATCGAGCGGTGCGTGCGCTCCGTGCTGACGGCGGTGTATGCACCGCTCGAGGTCATCGTGGTGGACGACCGCTCCGAGGACGCCACCGCCCGGATCGTGGAGCGCATCGCGACCAGCCCCGAGGGAGGCGGCCGGGTCCGCCTGGTACGCGGCGCAGAGCTGCCCGCAGGCTGGTTCGGGAAGCAGTGGGCGCTGGTCCAAGGGTATCGCGAGGCCAAGGGGGATCTGCTGCTGTTCGCCGACGCCGACACCCGGCACCAGCCCGATTCGATCCCTCGTGCCGTGACGGCGCTGCGCGTCGAGCACGTGGACCTCGTGTCCCTCATCCCGCGCCAGGAGATGGAGACGTTCTGGGAGCGGCTCGTCCAGCCGCACGTATTTTTCGCGCTGCAGGCGCGCGTCGGCGATCTGCGCCGCGTCAACCGCACCCGCACCGTCTGGAACGCGATCGCCAACGGGCAGTTCATCCTCACCACCCGGGTGGCGTACGAGGCGGTGGGTACGCACGCCGCCGTGCGCGATTCGGTCGCCGAGGATGTGATGCTGGCGCAATCCTATGTGTGCGGCGGCCGGGACATTTTCCTGGTGCACGCTAGCGATTTCATGGGTACGCGGATGTACCGCTCGCTCGGCCAAATCGTCGAGGGGTGGTCCAAGAACCTGGCGCTCGGAGCTCCGCTCATGGCCCCCCCGATCGAGGCGGTGCGGCGGCTGCTCCCCTATGTCCTCTGGCTGCCGGTGCTCGCCTGGGTGGGCCCGCCCTTGGCTTGGGTCGCGTGGCGTTGGGACTTCACCCTGATCGCGATGGCGGCGTCGCTGCTCACCTGGCTCGAGATCTACCGCCGGGAACGGGCCCCGCTCTGGTACGCCCTGCTCTACCCGCTGGGCGCGAGCATCGTCGCGTACATCATGCTTCGGTCAGCCTGGCGCGGCCGGCGCAAGGTTGAATGGAAGGGGCGAGTGTACCGAACCAAGTGAACGGCTCCCTCCGGGAACGAGTGTGCACCTGGGCCCTCGTCCCCTGCCCCTGAGCGCGCAGTCGCTAAGGATAGACCCGGCCGAGGAAGCGGCCATGGCGCCCTCGGGGGCTGAGTGTGCCGCTATGATCGAGTGGGAGCCTCAAGTCGCTTTCAAGGGTAAGTTCTGTTGGCGCCTGGTGGTTATGCCGTTGACGGTCCAATCTGCAACCTTGGTGCCTGTTCCATCTATCCAATCCACAAACCGGCCGACCAGGCCCGGGAGTGCCGACACTGACCTCGGAACCGACGACAGCGGCTACGGACGCGGAAACGGCCGACGTAGCGCTCGCACAGAGTGGTGACGGCCGCGCCTTCGAGCGGCTGTACCGCGCCCACGTCAACCGGGTGCACAGCCTCGTGCGTCGGATGATGAGCGGCGTCGACGCGGACGACGTGACGCAGGACGTGTTCGTGCGCGTTTGGGAGAAGCTGCACACGTTCCGCGGCGAGGCGGCGTTCGCGACCTGGCTGTACCGGCTGGCGGTGAACGTGATCCTGGCGCGTCGCAAGTCCGCCGCCATCGAGCGCGGCCGGCTGCACGACGACGCCGAGTTGGTCGACACCCTGCCGACGCGCCGCGAGACGCCGGGACATTCGGTGGACTTCGAGGAAGCGATCGGCCGCCTCCCCGAGGGGGCGCGGGAGGTGTTTCTGCTGCACGACGTGCAGGGCTTCCGGCACGAAGAGATCGCCACGATGCTCGGCATCGTGCCGGGCACGTCGAAATCACAGCTGCATCACGCGCGCATGGCGTTGCGGAAGTATCTGGATCGGTAGTGCGAAGGGAGCACGATATGGACGACCGGTGGACGAACCGACTGTCGGCATACCTCGACGAGGAGTTGGACCAGGACGAGCGCGACGCACTCACGTCGCATCTGGCCGGGTGCGCCGACTGCACGGC
>JBOHSO010000253.1:0-2789 GCA_050921685.1 Gemmatimonadales bacterium | reverse complement strand
GCGCGGTGCGCAATACGAGCAGCAGCAGGTGGCGCAGCCGTAACCGCCTGGCGCTCTGTCGCTCGGCTTCGGTGAGGTAGCGCAGCGGTGGGAACGTCGCCTCGGGCGGCGTACGGCGCTCGAACAGATGCAGCAGCGCGGGGATGGCGGCGGCGACCAGACCCAGCAGGGCGAGCGGATAGAGAAAGATCACGCGAGGCGACGCAGCGCCAGGCCGAATGGCTGGTCGGTTGTCACGTCGTGGTAGGCGATCTCGTGCCGGCGGCAAGCAGCGCGCCAAGCCGCAATCTCGCGCTGTACGGTGTCGCGGTACGCGCGCGCCAGCTCGCGCGGCCGGACCACAACGCTCGCGTCCGATTCAGGATCGAGGAATCGCACCTCCGGCGGCCCGGTCAGCTCGCGCTCCGCCGGGTCCATGAGGTGCAGCACGACGACCTGATGCCCGCGGTGCCGCAGGTATCGCAACGCCGTGAGCAGGAGCTCCCGCTCGAGCAGCAGGTCGGAAAGCAGCAGCACCAAGCCCCGTCGGACGAGCAGAGACGTCACCTGTCGCAGCGCCGCCTCGGCCGCCGTCCCTCGACCCTCAGGCGTCTCGACGATCCCCCGCACCAGCCGGCGCCACTGTCCCGTCTTCACCCGCGCCGGCACCACCACCCGCACCGCCTCGTCGAAGGTGACCAGCCCGGTGGCGTCTCGCTGCCGCAACAGAATCAAACCCAACGCCGCCGCCAGACGGTCCGCGTATTCCCGCTTGGTCAGGCGATCCGCCGCGCCGCGCCACGCCATCGAGCGGCTCGCGTCCAACAGGATCATCGCTCGCAGGTTCGTCTCTTCCTCGAATTGCTTGACGAACAACCGGTCGGAACGGCCCAGGATGCGCCAGTCCAAGTAGCGCAGCTCGTCACCCGGCTGATAGGGACGATGTTCAGTGAACTCCACGGAGAATCCGCGAAACGGCGACCGGTGCATGCCGGAGAGAAACCCCTCGACCACTCCCTGGGCGACAATCTCGATGCCGCCCAGGCGAGCGACCTCGGCGGGATCGAGGAGATCGAGACGCGCAGCAGGGGTCATAGCCCGCGGAAGCTAGAGACGGTCATCTGTCCGTGGAAGAGGACACTGCGGCGTGGAGACAACCCGATCCACACGAACAAGTGCCTGCCACAAAACCAGTTCCACCCGTCTGGTACGTGGCACGTGGCCTGCCAAACATGCGAGTGAGGAGGACGTATGCTCATGAACCTCGTGTTGTTCGCCGTCATCGTCGGCGTTTCCCCGCAGCCCGGCCGGGGATCCTCGCCGGAGCTCGGATTCCCGCCTCCCGGCTACTACCGGCCACGGGTGGAAGTCTGGACCAATCGCGGCGACGACCCCTATCACCGCGGTCAGGCGGCGCGGGTGTTCCTGCGGGCCGACCGCGACGCCTACGTCACGCTGTTCCGCGTCGACACCGACGGCCGAGTGCGCGTGCTGTTCCCGCGAGAGCCGTGGGAGGACAATTTCGTCCGCGCGGATCGCGAGTTTCAGGTCGGCAGCGGGTACTCGGACGATGCGTTCGAAATCGACGATCATCCCGGTGTCGGCTACGTGTTCGCGGTCGCGGCTGCCGATGCCTTCGCGTACGATCCCATCTCAACCGCCGACCACTGGGATTACCGCGCCATCGCTGACGGCCGCCTCCGCGGCGACCCGTACGTCGCGCTCACCGACCTGGCCCTGCGCATCGTGCCCGAGGGCTACGCCGACTGGGACTACGACATCGCCCCCTACTACGTCGAGCGTCGGTACGACTACCCGCGCTTCCTGTGCTACGATTGCCACAGTTACGCGAGCTACAGCTACTGGGACCCGTATGCCTACTCCTGCGTCCGGTTCCGGATCGTGATCTTCGACGACCCCTACTACTACCCCTATCGGTACTATGGCGGCCGGCGCGTGATCTTCACGCGACCGTTCCGCCCGGAGCCGCGCTTCATCTTCAAGGACCGTGGCGGCGTCGGCGACGACCGCTTCGTGACCCGCCAGCGGTCTCGCCCGGTGAACGACAACGGCCGTCGAGGGATCCGGGGCGCCGATTTAGGTGGCCGAGGGTCCATTCCCGTGCCGCGCATGGGCGAACGCCGCCGTGACGCCCGCCTCGACCCCTCCGGCGAGCGACGAGAAACCGAGCAGCGCGACCGTCCCGTGCAGCCCCAAGACCGGAAACAGGAATGGCAGCGGCGGCGGCCCGAGCCGCAGGTCCCCGATCGCCCGGCCCAGCCGCGTGAGGACCGACGCCGCGAACCGGAGCAAGCCGACGCCCCTCCGCGCCGCCCACCCCCGACTTCGCGCCGGACAGAGCCTCCGGTACAACGGCGTGCAGAGCCGCGAGTGGATCAGCGTACGGAACCTCGGCCAGAGCGCCGTGAGGAGCCGCGGATAGAACGCCGTGCCGAACCGCGGCCGGAACGGCGTGCCGAACCGAGGGGAGAACGGCGCGCCGAACCTCAGGAACGGCGTGCGGAACCGTCGCGAGCCCGCCCACAAGCCGAACCCCGCCGGGAACGGGAGGCCGCTCCATCGAAGGGGCGAGCTCAAGGGCAACCGGAGCTGAAGCGGCGACGTCCCTAGACCCGTCGCTCCCCTTGCAACTCGCTGACGCGCCCGCCCGTAGTCCCCGACGGCCGGGCGCGGTACCTTTCGTGCCCCGACCACCGCCCGAATCGCCATTCCTCGACCACTGCCAGGAGTCTCCGTGACGCCGATCCTTCGTTGCTGGCCGCTTGCATTGCTCCCCGGCCTGCTCCTCG
>JBOHSO010000252.1:0-5414 GCA_050921685.1 Gemmatimonadales bacterium | reverse complement strand
GGACAGGCCCGCAGCACGACACAGCTCGGAAGGCTCCGATGAACGAGACGAAAAACCGCTCCACGATCAACGCGCTCGTCGCCGCAATCAACGGAAGCGACCTTGCGGCACTCGACAGGGTGTTCACCGAGGACGTCGTCCTGGAGTGGCCCCAGTCGGGCGAGCGGATCGAGGCGAGCCTCGACTACGGCGACGGCGAGCCGTACCAGTGCGTGTTCGTCTTCGAGATGCGGGACGGCCTGATCGCCAAGGAAACCGGCTACTGGTCCAAGCCGTTCCCGGCGCCCGAGTGGCGCGCGCCCTGGATCGAGCGTATGTAGGGCTGCTCCTGGAGGTGCCGCGCCGGGTTCATTGTAGGGGAGCGGCGAACAGCCCTTGAACAACCCCGATTCGATAGATGAGCAGACAACCGAATGCGACACTGATCAGACCGGATGCAAGCCTGAGCCCTCCAGCGAACCGTATAGACACTCGGTCGCCGAAGGCAAAGGGCATGCTGATCACAGCCGTGATCAGCGCCATCCCGACCATCGTACCACCACCGAATACCAACAGATAGAGTATCGACCACCGCGGATTGCCGATCGCCGGCACGACCAGGAGGGCCACGGCGGCGGACCCGGCCAGGCCGTGGACGACGCCCACCAGCAGCGGTCGCGCCAGCTGATACACGGCTACGGCGGCCAAGGAGCGATCCAGCCAACCCAACGGCGTCTGGTCGGGTGCGTGAGGATGGACCTCCGGGGTGTGCCTGTGTGGGTGCGTGTGGATGTAATCCCCGTGAGCGTGGGCGTGCGAATGCTCGAAGCGGTTGCGGTCGAACAGCCAGAGCACACTTTTCAGATTCGCGATGCCTAACACGATGAGCATCAGTCCCACGGCGAGCTCCATCGAGAGGCCAAGCCGTTGCGGAATCACCCAGCGATACAGGATGATTCCCCCTCCCACGACCAGGATGGTGAGCGTGTGCCCGAGCCCCCAGACGGCGCCGATCACGGCTGCGGCCTTGGCGCTGCGGTGACGGGCCACGATGGTCGTCACGGCGATCACATGGTCCGGGTCGGTAGCGTGACGCATGCCGAGCACGAAGCCCAGGGCGAGAATGGCCAGCAATCCAGTCATGCTTCACTCCGCGCGAGGACGACGAGTCTGAACGTTCTCACCGTGGGGCGGCGTTCGGAAGCCGGGTGCGGGCATCGCCACCCGCGTCGTTGCGGGGTGGGCCACCACGACGCAACTTACCGGCTTGCCGCCTGTGACAGTGCGCCGTCTCGTCGCCGCGCACGTTCGCGGGTAATTCACCGCTCGCGACCGCTCGGGGCTCGAACCACAAATCACCCAGTTGCTCGAAGAAGGCATCCCGTGAGAACGCTCAGTGCCGTGTCCCTCAGCATCACGCTCCTGGCCGGCCTCGCCCCGTCGGCTCCGGCGCAGGCCGCGCCCACCGGCGTCCGGGCCGATCTGCTCACCCAGCTGGACGACGCGGCGACCAAGATCGCCCAGCTGGCGAGCGCTATCCCGCCAGAGAAGTACTCCTGGCGCCCCGGCGCCGGCGTCCGGTCGATCAGTGAAGTCGTCATGCACGTGACCGGGGCGAACTACTACATCCCGACGTTCGCCGGGGTGAGGGCGTCGGTCCAGCTGCCACGGGACGCGGAAACGACGATCACGGACAAAGCGCAGATCGCCGGCCACCTGAACCGGTCGTTCGAGCACGTGCGTGCCGCCTTGCGGGCGTTCGCGGACGCCGACCTGGACAAGCCGACCACGATGTTCGGATCGCGGACGACGAATCGGAACGTGTGGTTGACCATCGTGACCCACGCGCACGAGCACCTGGGCCAGCTGATCGCGTATGCCCGCTCGAATGGGATCGTGCCGCCGTGGTCGATGGGGTCGGGGCAGTGAACGCCCGCCGCCAGGCGGGTCCGTGCCGGCGGTAGCGTCGCCGATCGATCCCCAGCGTCAGCGGGCGGATGCTGCTCGAGGTCGCGCTCAACGGCTCACGCCGTCGCGAGGAGCATCCGTCCCTCCCCGTCACTCCCCGGGAGCTGGCGACGGCAGCACGAGAGGCCGTGGCTGCCGGTGCGGGCGCCGTGCACCTCCACCTCCGGGACAGGAGCGGCGCGGAGAGTGTCGCCGCGGCGGACGTCGCGCATGCGCTCGATGCGTTGCGCAGCACCATTCCGGACACCCCGATCGGCGTCAGCACCGGCGCCTGGATCGTGCGCGACGTCGAGCTGCGGCACCGGCTGGTCCGCGGGTGGACCGCTCGGCCTGATTTCGCGTCCGTCAATTTCCACGAGCCCGGAGCGGAGCCCCTGGCCGAGCTGCTGCTCACTCTGGGGGTCGGGATCGAGGCCGGACTCGCGGATACCAGCGGGGCCGAGCGCCTCGCTCGCAGCGGGCTCGCTCCCCAGTGCCTGCGCGTCCTGATGGAGCCGCAGGAGCAGGAGATGGCAGAAGCCCTCCACACGGTCGGACAGATCGAGGCGGTGCTCCGTCAGGCCGGGATCGAGCTGCGTTGTATGTTGCACGGAGTGGACCGCACCGCATGGGCATTCCTGACGGAGGCGTCCCGTCGCGGCTACGACACGCGCATCGGCTTCGAGGACACCTTGACCCTCCCCGACGGCTCCATGGCCGAGAGCAACGCGGTGCTGATAGCCGAGGCGCGCCGCATCCTGGGACGTGGGTCGCCGACCCCGTCCTGACCAAGTCGTCGAGCCCGCGCCTCCCATGGCCGCTCCAACCAGCCGACCTCGCCGCCCGCTCTGGACCTGCCCGCGTTGCGGCCACCGGTTCGTCACGCGGAATCTTTGGCATTCCTGCAGCCGCCACCGCCTGGCAGAACACTTCGCCGGGAAGCCGCGGGAGGTCCGCAGGCTGTTCGACGGTCGAGCTCGACCGCGCGTTCGCGAAGCTCGTGCGCCAGGCGTACGCGGTCGGGCGCCAGGCTACGCGGCCCGGTGAGCGAATCCGCACGGAGTCGCCTGCCTGAAGGTGTTGCGCCAACTCCGCAGCCGCGGACTCCTTAGCCCGACGACACTCCTTTCGGCGACCGGGTGATGGATGCAGCTTTCCCCGATGCTGCAATTCTCGCTCGCCGCGTCGACCAACGCACCGCAGTAGCGTGTGACTCTCAGCATCACCTTCCGGCAACCCACCTTCACGCCCGCCGAGGCGGAGGCGATTGCCACGCGGCGGTTCGGCGCCACCGGCACGGCCCGGCCGTTGCCGAGCGAGCGCGACCAGAATTTCCTCCTGCGTCTCGTGGATGGGAGTCGCGTCGTGCTCAAGATCGCCCACGCCGGGGAGGATCGGGGCGCGCTCGAGCTTCAGCATCTCGCGCTGCGGCGCCTCGCCCGGCGCGCGCCGGGGCTCGCGCTGCCGCGGGTGCTTCCGGCGGTGAACGGCGCGGAGATCGTCGACATTCCGGGGAGCGAGGGAGAGATCCATTGTGCCCGTCTGCTGGCCTGGGTCCCGGGGACCGTGTTGGCCGAGGTCCGGCCACACACGCCCGAGCTGCTGGAGAGCCTGGGCCAGGTGATCGCCGAGTTGGGCACGGGCCTCGAAGATCTCGACCATCCCGCCGCCCGGCGCGCGCTCAAGTGGGACCTCGCACGGGCCGGCTGGGTGCGGGAGCACCTGGACGCGGTGCGCGACGAGCGGCATCGCGCGATCGTCGCGCGCGTCCTGGATCGCTACGACGCCGAGGTGGCCCCGGTGCTCGAGCGCCTCCGCGCCGGGACGATCTACAACGACGCCAACGACCACAATGTGCTGGTCCGCGGCGACGATCCCTGGACGCGCCGCGTGGTGGGGGTGATCGATTTCGGCGACCTGGTGCGGGGGCCCGTGGTGTGCGATCTGGCGATCGCTGCCGCCTACGCCATGCTGGGCAAGCCCGATCCGCTTGCCGCGGCGGCGCGAGTGACGGCAGGCTACCATGCCACGCGGCCGTTGGACGAGGCCGAGATCGATGTGCTCGACGCCCTGATTGCCACCCGCCTAGCCGTGAGCGTCGTCAACGCAGCGGTCCAGCGTACCGTCGTCCCGGAAAATCCGTATCTCACAATCAGCGAGGCGCCGGCCTGGGAGGCCCTGGAGCGGCTCGCGGCGCTGCCCCCGCGCCTCGCCCGGTACGTGGTGCGCGAGGCAGGCGGCCTGCCGCCGGTTCCCACGGCCCCCGCGGTGGGCGACTGGCTCCGGCAGCACCAGGACGACCTCAGTCACGTGGTGGAGCCGGACCTCGCGCGCCAGACCGCCGTGCTCGACCTCTCGGTCGGCAGCGCGCTCTTCGGCGATCTGCGGGCGCCATCGGACGTCGGTCGCTTCAGTCACGCGATCGCGACAGCGCTGGAAGAGGCCGGCGCAGTGGTGGGGATCGGACGGTACGATGAGCCGCGGCCCATCTACACGAGCGCCACGTTCCGCACCGATAGCAACGACGGCCCGGAATGGCGTACGGTCCACGTCGGGCTCGATCTGTTCCTGCCGCCGGGAACGCCCGTGTGCGCGCCACTCGGGGGCGTGGTGCATTCGTTTCGCGACAACGCCGCCCCGCTCGACTACGGGCCGACCGTCGTGCTGCGCCACAGCGTGGACGCGGGACAGCTCACGTTCTACACGTTGTACGGCCACCTCGACCGCGAATCGGTCGCCTGGCTCCGCCCAGGCCAGCCGATCGCCAACGGCACCCCCGTAGGAAGGGTCGGGGACTCGAGCGTGAACGGCGGATGGCCGCCGCATCTTCACTTTCAGATCGTCACCGATCTGCTGGACCACGAGGGCGACTTCCCAGGCGTCGTCCGGCCCAGCCAGCGCGCGGTATGGACGAGCCTGAGCCCCGATCCCAACCTGATCCTGCGCCTGCCCACCGAGCGGTTTCCACCCGCTGCGCCGTCCCGCGAGCGGCTGCTCGCCGAGCGGCGTCACCATCTGGGGCCGTCGCTCAGTCTCGCCTACCGCCGCCCGCTCGAGATCGTGCGTGGCTGGATGCAGTACCTCTACGACCGTGATGGCCGGCGCTACCTTGACGCGGTGAACAACGTGCCCCACGTGGGGCACGCGCATCCGCGGGTGGTGCGGGCCGGCCAGCGCCAGATGGCGGTGCTGAACACCAACACGCGCTACCTGCACGAGCTGGTGGTGCGCTACGCCGAGCGCCTCTGGGCCACCCTGCCGTCGCCGCTCTCGGTGTGCTACTTCGTGAACTCGGGCAGCGAGGCGAACGAGCTGGGGCTGCGCCTCGCCCGCGCCTACACCGGCCGCCGGGACCTGGTGGTGCTGGAGGGCGCATACCATGGCAACACCACGACGCTGATCGACGCCAGCCCGTACAAGCACGACGGCCCGGGCGGCGCCGGTGCACCGTCGTGGGTGCACAAGGTCCCGATGCCGGACGACTACCG
>JBOHSO010000251.1:0-2623 GCA_050921685.1 Gemmatimonadales bacterium | reverse complement strand
GTCCTCATGAGATCAATGGCCGACCGCGCCGGCGCGGCGAACGGCCTCCCGTTGGGTTGCAACCGCCCGGCCCCGATGTTCCGGAACCGCTCGCCGCGCGGCCGGTTGGTCGCACCACCCGCTGCGGAGGCTGTGGGCGTGCACCCGAAACGCACGGCTATGCAAACGGAGTAGCGGATCGGCTCACCCGCGAAATCCACGATCGCCAGGTAATAGTCGCCGGTCGGCAGCTGCAGCCGCATGGAGTCGTCGGATCCCACGCTCGCGACCGATCCGTATTCGAAGAGCGTGTTCGCATCCAGCACGTACAGGTCGACATCGGAGCGGTCCAACGCCACGGCCCCGAACGGCCGGCTGCGCACCCGGATCATGGTGCTGTCGGTGGCGAGCGGCGCGTTGACGCTGAATCGGATCCAATCCGGGTCGTGCGGGTTGTCGATGTTCAGCGTGTCGCCGAACGCCGCCAGCGGATTCACCGTAACCAGCTTCGCCGGGGCGTCCGCCAGGTCGCAGATGTCGTTCTCCTCGAACCGGTCCGGCTGGAGGCGCGGGTCGGACGTTAGGTAGGCCTGTACGACCGCGACGGCGTAATTGAACCGGTTGCCGTAGAACGTCAGCAGGTGCAGCCCGTCGTTTCCCGGGACGTAGCGCGGCCGCGTCTTCAGCGCCAGCACCATGGAATCGGTCGTCTGGATGAAGGGGAAGAACCCCCCCTTCGAGCAGACCATGCCCCCCTGGCTCGTGATGAACCAGGTGGGACTCGGGCCAGGTGAATGCTGCGCGCCGTTGAAGATGACCGAATCGGTCACCACGATGAACAGGCTGGAGCTGTCGGTGAGCCCCTGTGGCCTGAGGATGATCGTCAGTGGGCTGGCCGTATCGCTGCGGGCGAAGCGGTACCAGTCGAACCCCAGAACGGTGTCGCGCGGGAGCTCCTCGAAGGCGAGTGCCGGATTCAGAAACAGCACGCTCGGCGCCTTCACGGGGTATGGTCCCGGTCCGTTCAGATCGACGAGTGCCGGGAACGTCGTGTTCGGCTCGTACAGATCAATGGTGTCGACGGTGATCATGGTCGGGACGGTGAAGAAAATGCCGGGGCCGATCACGAACGGCTGACTGGTGCGAGCCGGCTGTGGGACCCAGTACTCCATGTGGCTGAAGCCGCTCGATTCCGTGAACGTCAGCGTGTCGGGAATCAGGCTCTGCCCCAGCAGGCCTGCGTCCGCGAACTGCACGCCCACGCCCCACAGCGTCACCTTGTCGCCCCAGCGCACGAAACCCGGCGTGACGCTGTCGATCTCGAGAAGGCCCGAGACGCGCAGCGGCAGGAGTCCTTCGACTACACCCTCGAACGAGAGGACCCGCGCTGTGATGTCCGCCTGTCCGGGGTTCAGGCCCGCGACCACGGCGTAGCCCTGGATGTCCTTGTCCACCCGCACGACCGATGCATTGCCTGGGTCCCACACCACATCGACGTTGACGACTTCCTCGTCGTCGCCGTTCCCGCTGTCCGGAACGCCGCCGACCGTGCGCCAGACGCGGGCACGAATGGTCATTTCGTCACCATCCAGCAGGACGAGCGCCGGGGCTTCCACGCTTACATAGATGCCTTGCGCGATGTCGCTGGGGATCGAGCAGGTGAGGCCAGCCAGCAAGACGGCCGCTAGAACGGCTGTCAGGTTTACTCGGTTGCGCATGGTCGCCCGTCGGACAGGACTGGAATCCAACATACCATCTGCCCTAAGTCTCGGCCAGGCAGCGAGGTAGCTAGAGCCGACCCCGCCGTTTGAGGTCCAGATACTTGTCCACCACCGCCTCGGCGGCGCGCGCGGGCGGCACGTCGAGCACCACCACCCCGGCGCGCCGCATGTGGGACAACGCTTCCTCCCGCGCCCGCAGCAGCTCCTCCGCGGCCGCCTTGCGCCACGCGTCCGACAGCTGCACGGGCCGCTGCGTCGCGATGCCGTCGAGCTCCGGGTTGCGCAGCGTCACGGCGAGCGGCAGGTGGCGCGGCCGCAGGGTGGCGAGGTTCGCCACCAGCGCTTCCGAGGCGAAGCGGTCGATCACGTCGGTAAACACCACCGTGAGCGCCCGCTTGCGGTTGCGCGCCGACAGATAGCGGAACGCGCCCGGGTAATCAGGCTCGACCAGCGAGGGCGACACTTCGGCCAGCACGTCCAGGACCTGCTTCAGGCCGCGGCGACCGCGCTGCGGCGTCACGAAATGCTTCACGCCGTCGGCGAACACCATCACGCCGACGTTGTCGTCGTGGCGTGCGGCGGCATACGCCAGCTCGAGCGCCGCTTGCACCACGTAGTCCATCCGCGCCGTCCCCGCGACGTCGGCGGTGAGCAATCGCCCCGCATCGAGCACCAGCAGCACCTGCTGGCGCCGCTCGGCCTCGAACTGCCGCGTGATCACCTTGCGACGCCGCGCCGTGGCCTTCCAGTCGACGTGGCGCGGGTCGTCGCCGGGCACGAAATCCCGCAACGACTCGAACAGCCGCCCCTCGCCCAGGCGCCGCAACGGTTGCCGGCCCAGCTCGCGCCGGCGCAACGCCTCGGCGACGGCGGCGCGGCGCCGCAGCGTGGTGAGCACGGGGTACACGCGCACCGCCCACGGC
>JBOHSO010000250.1:0-10391 GCA_050921685.1 Gemmatimonadales bacterium | reverse complement strand
GGGCGGCGCAGCTCGATGGCCGGATGGTCGACGCCGCATCCGCGCGGATGGCGCAGAACATCGTGCAGATCGCCTCCGCCATCGCCGCGCGAACTGCCCCTCCCTCGCTGACCACGACGCGAGCGTAAGTCGTGGACATCCACGAGTACCAAGCCAAGGAGCTGCTGGCGGGGTTCGGCGTCCCCGTCCCCAAGGGGGGGGTCGCTTACAGCGCGGAGCAGGCGGTCTACCTGGCCCCCGAGATCGGGGGCAACCGGTGGGCGGTGAAGGCCCAGATCCATGCAGGCGCCCGCGGGAAGGTCGGCGGCATTCGCATCTGCGCGAGCGATGCGGATGTGCGGCAGGCCGCGAAAGACCTCCTCGGTAAGAGGCTCGTCACGACCCAGACCGGCCCCGAGGGGCTTCCGGTGCACCGGGTCCTCGTCGAGGCGGCGCTGCCGATCGAGCGGGAGATCTACATCGGTCTGGTGCTCGACCGCAAGCGCGAGCGGATCGTCGTGGTCGCACACCCGCACGGCGGGATGGAGATCGAGGAGATCGCCCAGCGCGAGCCCGGAAGCATCCTGCGTGAAGTCGTCGAGCCGGCCGTCGGCATGCAGGCGTTCCAGGCGCGCGAGCTGGCCTTCGGCCTCGGTCTCGCGCCCGCGCAGGTGCACCAGGCGGTCACCCTGATCCTCAGCGCCTACCGCGCTTTCCGCGACCTCGACGCGACGATGGTCGAGGTCAACCCGCTCGTCGTCACCAAACAAGGCCAAGTGCTCGCGCTCGACGTGAAGATGAGCTTCGACGACAACGCGCTCTTCCGACGCCCCAACGTCGCCGAGCTCCGCGACCACGCGCAGGAAGATCCGCGCGAATCGGAGGCGGCCGAGCACGGGTTGAACTATGTGGCGCTGGACGGAGACATCGGCTGCATCATCAACGGCGCCGGCCTCGCCATGGCCACGATGGACATGATCAAACACGCGGGTGGCGAGCCCGCCAACTTCCTGGACATCGGCGGCGGGGCGTCCCCTGAGCGGGTGGCGGCGGCGTTCCGGCTGGTGCTGGCCGACCGGCAGGTGGCCGCGATTCTCGTCAACGTGTTCGCGGGCATCAACCGGTGCGACTGGGTGGCCCAGGGCGTGGTGCAGGCCGTGCGGGAGGTCCACGTCGCCGTCCCGCTGGTGGTGCGCCTCGCGGGCACCAACGTGACGGAAGGACGCCGCATCCTGCAGGAGAGCGGCCTCCCGATCATCACCGCCGACACGCTCGCGGAAGCGGCGCAGCGGGTGGTGGCGGAGCGCGACGCGGCGAGGGCGGCATGAGCATCCTGCTCGACGAGCACACCCGGGTCATCGTCCAGGGCTTCACCGGCGACAAAGGCACGTTCCACGCGAAGGAGATGATCGCCTACGGCACGCAGGTCGTGGGCGGGGTCACTCCCGGAAAGGGCGGCACCACCCATCTCGACCGGCCTGTGTTCCACACCACGAAGGAAGCGGTTATTGCCACCGAGGCGACGGCGAGCCTGATCCTCGTGCCGGCGCCGTTCTGCGCCGATGCCACCATGGAAGCTGCCGACGCGGGGATCCGCCTGGTGGTCATCATCACCGACGGCGTCCCGGCGCAGGACATGATGACCGTGAAGCGCTATCTGTGGCGCTACGCCAAAGAGCGGCGCACCACCTTGATCGGGCCGAACTGCGCCGGCGTCATTAGCGCGGGCAAGGCAATGATGGGGATCATGCCCGGCCACATCTATTCCCGCGGGTCGGTCGGTGTGGTCACCCGCTCCGGCACGCTGGGCTACGAGGCCGCCTCCCAGATGCACGCGCTCGGCATCGGACAGACGACCAGCGTCGGCATCGGCGGAGACCCGATCAACGGCAGCTCGTTCGTGGACATCCTGGCGCTGTTCGAGCAGGACGACGAAACGGAAGCCATCTTGATGATCGGCGAGATCGGCGGCCCACAGGAGGCGGACGCGGCGCGCTTCGTGAGGGAGAGCATGACGAAGCCGGTCATCGGCTACGTCGCCGGGCTGACCGCGCCAAAAGGGCGGCGCATGGGGCACGCCGGCGCCATCATCTCCGCCTTCGGCGACACGGCCGCCGAGAAGGCGGAGATCATGCGCGAAGCCGGCCTCGTCGTGGTGCCGAGCCCGGCCGAGCTGGGGGCGACGGTCGCGCAGGCCCTCGCCCGGAAGCCCGCCCGCCGGGTGTTGATCCAGCGGTGAGCGGCTCCGCCCGCCCGAGCGTGGTGGTCACGCGGCGGCTGCCGGCACCCGTCGAAGAGCGGCTCATCCAGGAGTTCGACGCCCGACTGAATCCCGACGACCACGCGCTCAGCGCCGCCGAGCTCCAGGCGGCCCTGCGCTCCGCGGACGCCCTGCTCTGCACCGTGACGGATCGCCTGACCGCCGACGTGCTCTCGGCTGAGCCGCTGCGGGCCAAGATTCTCGGCAACTTCGGCGTGGGGTTCAACCACATCGACACCGATGCCGCGAAAGGCCGTGGCCTCGTGGTCACCAACACGCCGGACGTTTTGACCGACGACACCGCGGACGACGCCGTCATGCTTATGCTGATGGTGGCGCGCCGCGCCGGGGAAGGGGAACGGCACGTGCGGAGCGGTGGCTGGACCGGGTGGCGCCCGACCCACATGCTTGGCACCAAAGTCAGCGGCAAGACGCTCGGCCTCGTCGGCATGGGCCGCATCGCCAAAGCCGTCGCCCGCCGGGCGCACCATGGGCTCGGGATGCGCGTGATCTTCCACGACCCTTACCCTCCCCCGCCCACGGTCGTGGCCGAGCTGGGTGCCGAGCCCCGAAACAGCCTTGAGGAGGTCCTGCGGGAGGCTGACTTCATCTCGCTGCACTGCCCGGCGACTCCCGAGACCCGCCACCTGATGAACGCCCAGCGGCTGACGCTCATGAAGCCCGCCGCGTTCCTCATCAACACCGCCCGGGGCGACGTGGTGGACGAAGCGGCCCTCGTCACGGCGCTCCGGCTGGGCGGGATTGCCGGGGCGGCGCTCGACGTCTACGAGCGCGAGCCCCTGGTCAGTCTCGAGTTGCTGGCGATGGAGAACGTCGTCCTGCTGCCGCACCTCGGCAGCGCCACGCAGGAGACCCGGACGGCGATGGGCTTCCGTGCCCTCGAGAATCTCAGGGCGTTCTTCGCTGGAACCCTGCCGCGCGATCGGGTGGTGTGAGCCAGGAGCCTGCAATGGCCGGCGCCGCCAATTATCTCGAGCAGACGGCGGACCTCGTGTTCCAGCAGCTCGTCGACGTCATTCGGGTGCACCAGCCCGAGATCGAGCCGGTGTTACACGGTCAGCCGCTTGACCCCGCGGTGGGCCCCGAGGTTGTGGCCCGCGCCATTCAGACGCAGGGCATCTGGTTCCAGCTCCTGAGCATCGTCGAGCAGAACGCCGCGATGCGGCAGCGGCGGCAGAGCGAGGTCGAGCGGGGATACGAGCAACTGCGCGGCACCTTCGCGCAGGTCGTGAGCGCGGCGGCGGCGATGGGGGTTCCGGCCGAAGCGATGCGCGCGATCACCTCGATCCTCCGCGTGCGGCCGGTGATCACCTCGCACCCCACGGAGGCGAAACGCGTCACCGTGCTCGAGAAGCACCGCCGCATCTACCGCAGGCTCGTGGACCTCGAGGCACCGCGCTGGACGCCCCGCGAGCGGCGTGCCTTGATCGAAGCGCTGCGGACCGAAATCGAGCTGTTGTGGCTCAGTGGAGAGTTGCGGTTCGCGAAGCCAACCGTGGCCCAGGAACTCGCCTGGGGCCTCTACTTCGTGAACGAAAACCTGTTCCAGGTCGTCCCGGAGCTCGTGGAGAAGCTCGAGCACGCCCTGCGGCACGCGTATCCGGGGGAGCGATTCGACGTTCCCCCGTTCTTCCAGTTCGGCTCGTGGATCGGCGGTGATCGCGACGGCAACCCCTTTGTCACCAACGAGGTGACCCGGCAGACGCTCCACGACACCTCCTTGACGAGCCTACGCCGCTACCGCCAGCGGTTGGCCGAGTTACTGCACGCAGTCAGCGTCACGGAGCGGGCGGCGCCGATCTCCACGGACTTCCAGCGAGCGCTGGCTCGGCAGCTCGAGGAAACCGGGGTGGGAGACGAAATCGCGGCGCGCAACCCGGGCGAAGTCTTCCGGCAGTACGTCGCCGCCATGCTGCGGCGCCTCGACGCGACGCTCGCTGGCACCGAGCGCGCGGCCGCCGCCCCGGCGCCACCCGGCTATCGCACCGCGGACGAGCTCATCGCCGACCTGCGGGTGATGGAGGCGGGGCTCACGGAGGCGCGTTGCGGCCGGGCCGCCGAGCTACTGGTGCGGCCGGTACGGCGAGAGGTAGAGGCGTTTCGCTTCTGTACCCTGCGCCTCGATCTCCGAGAGAACTCGCCGCGGCTGAACGCGACGCTGGCCGCGCTGTGGCAGGCGCAACATCACGACGAGCCGCCCGCTGCCGCCTCGCCCGGCTGGCGCGACTGGCTCGTGGCCGAGCTGGCCCGGCCGCTGCGTCCGGACCGGCCCCCTCCACCGCTGCCGCCCGAGGCGGAGGAGACGCTGGGCGCGCTCCGCCTGGTCCGCGAGATGCGGGAACAGCTCGACCGCGAAGCGTTCGGCAGCTTCATCCTGAGCATGACCCACCAGGTGGACGATGTCCTGGGCACCTATCTCCTCGCCAAGCACGCCGGCCTGTTCGCCGACGCGGCCGGCGTGGAGAGCTGCACGCTGCCTATCGTCCCGCTGTTTGAATCGATCGACGATCTGCGACGCGCCCCGGAGATCATGCGGGAGCTGTTGCAGGTGCCGCTCGTGCGGCGCAGCATCCGCGCCCAGGGCGGCGTGCACGAGGTGATGATCGGCTATTCAGACTCCAACAAGGACGGCGGCTTTCTCACCTCGAACTGGGAGCTCGCGAAAGCCCAGCGCCGGCTCACCCGCGTCGCCCGGGAGTGCGGCGTGCCGATCGCGTTCTTCCATGGCCGCGGCGGGTCGGTGAGCCGTGGCGGCGCGCCAACCGGCCGCGCCATCGCCGCCCAGCCCGCTGGCTCGATCCAGGGCCGGCTCCGGATTACGGAGCAGGGCGAGGTCGTGTCGTTCAAGTACGCCAACCGCGGCACCGCCGCCTACCAGGCCGAGCTCCTCGCCGCGAGTGTGCTCGAGCACTCGGTCAAGTCCGAGCGTGAGGAGGCGCTGGTGCCGATCGGCGAATTCGACGAAGCGGTGGAAGCTCTCTCGGGCGCCGCCTATGCCGCCTACCGGCAGTTGGTCGAGCGCTCCGACCTGGTGACCTATTTTCAGGAGGCGAGCCCATTGGAGGAGATTGCGCTGCTCAACATCGGGTCTCGGCCCGCCCGGCGCTTCGGCGCGCGCACCCTGGCGGATCTCCGCGCCATCCCCTGGGTCTTCGCCTGGACCCAGAACCGGCACTTTGTCCCCGGGTGGTACGGCGTGGGCAGCGGGCTCGCTACGTTCCTCGAAGTGCGCGGCGCCCATGGCGAGGCGCTCCTCAACCGGATGTTCAACGAGTTCCGGTTGTTCCGCTTGATCATCGACGAGGTGGAGAAAACCCTGGCCTACATGGACCTGGGGCTGGCCCAGGAGTACGCAGGGCTCGTGACAGATCCAGGCGTGCGCGACGGCGTGTTTGCTTGCCTCGAGGAGGAATACCACCGCACCGTCGCGGTCGTGCGCCGGGTCATCGGGGGCGGAGAGATCGCCGAGCGGTTCCCGCAGTTCCGGCTACGCCTCGCGCGCCGCCTCCCGACGCTCAACCAGGTCAATCGGCAGCAGATCGAGCTGTTGCGGCGGTTTCGCGCCGCGGGCGGGGGAACCGCGCAGGACAACCATCTCGCCGCGCTGCTCCTATCGATCAATTGCCTCGCAGCCGGGTTTGGGACGACGGGGTGAGCGCGCCTATCCGCCGCTCGTCTGGTGGCTCATGGATCTCGGCTCGCCGCGGCTGATCACGCTGCTGGCGAAGACGCGGGCGGAGTTCCGCCGGATGTCGGGGATCGTGCTGCTCGAGAAACGGTAGGGGACGGTAGGGCAGAGCGAATTCACCCCAATCGTCCCCTACCGTCTCCTATCACTCGCTACCGGAACAAATACCGCAACCCGACCTGCACCCGCCAACGGGACAGGAGGCTCGGGTCGTCGATGAAGGTGGTCGCCGGGCCGGTGAAGTTGAACACCGGCGCCCCGCTCACGTCGAACCGTGTCAGGGTGAGCGGCGACGTGGCCGACGCGCTCGCCACCTTGCGCACGCCCCAGTCGGAGCTGAGCAGGTTCATGAAATTCAGGATATCGACGCTCAGCTGGAACGCATGCCGCTGCACGCCGGTGCCGAAGGCGAAATCCTGGAGTATCCGCAGATCGACGTTGTTGTACCACGGATTCAGGGCGCCGAACCGCTCAGCGATCTGGCCGCGGTGCGTGCGCAGGTAGTCATCCTGCTCGATGAAGGCGTCGAGGGCCGCCCATTGTTCTGCCGCATCCAGCGTATCTCCGGCGGCGGTGAACAGGGTATCGAACAGGATCTCACCCTGGTTCTGCGGGATGTAGATCAAGTCGTTTCCGCCCGTCCCGTCGCCGTTGACGTCGCCGGAGTACAGGAACGAGTACCGGTTGCCGCCGGCGCCCGCGAAGCGGTTCCCCTGCGAGATCTCGAGGAACATGCCGACCTGGGTGCGGAAGGTCGGCGACCAGGACTTCGCGAACGTGGCCGCGCCGACGATGCGGTGCCGCTGGCCGAACTCGGAGAAGCTCAGCTCCGGGTTGTTGGGATCGCCCTGCACCGGCTGGTTCTGCCACAACACGCTCGCGATCTCGGTCGATTTGAGGTTGTTCTTCGCCTCGGTGAAGCTGTACGAGAGCAACGTGCTCAGATTGGCGCCGAACGTCTTGCGCAGCTGGGCGGTGATGTTGAGGTTGTGCCCTTCGCTGGTGTTGTCGATAACGTAGATGCCGGCGCCCTCTTGGCCGTTGAGCTCATCGTTGTGCAGGAACGTTCCCGCGGGGCAGTTGGCAAGACCGCACCCGCCGAAGAACGGGCGCCCGTCGGGCGCCGGGAGACTGCCGATGGGCGTCCGGAGATCGGCGTTCCGCATGAAGACCGAATTGATGTCCTTCCCGTAGATGAGCTCGAGCGTCCCAAGGAAGCCGCCCGGGAGCTGCTGATCGATCGCCAGGTCGGTGGTCCAGACCTGCGGCCACTTGAAGTCCGGATCCATGGCGTTCAGGTCGAACGACTCCTGGAGGATGGCGTCATTGGATGTGAAGACTGTATCCGCGCCCGGAGTTGGGGGGAGGTTCGGGTTGAACCCAGGGTTCGAGATCACGTTCCCGATCCACACGAAGGGGACGCGGCCCGTGAAGATCCCAGTGCCGCCGCGGATCTGGGTGCGCCGTTCGCCCACCGCGTTCCAGTTGAACCCGATGCGCGGCGCGAACAGCGGTGTCGCGCCCGGTAACTTGCTCTGGTCCACGGTTTCCGGGTTGTCCCTCTCGTCCAGCGCCGTGAGGCCGCGGGAGTACGGGTTGTCGACCGGGTTCGTGAAATAGATCGGGAAATCGACCCGCAGGCCGTAGGTCAGGTTCAACCGCTCCGACACCGGGAACTCGTCCTGCGCGTAGAGCCCCAGCTGTCCGACGCTGATTTTCTCGCCCTTGAACAGCCCGCTGCCGATCATGGCCCGGAAGTCCTTCTGGTTGGGATTGGCCGGGTCCGTCGCGGTGAAGAATTCGTTCAATGACGAGAACGTGCTCCCGATCGGGATCGAGCCGGGGAGGAAGAAGAGTCCGTGCCGGAAGATGTTGAACGAGTTGAAGAAGGAGAACGACTCGAAATTCGCGCCGATGGTGAAGACGTGCCTTCCGCGGAACAGGCTGAAGTTGTTGGTGAGCTGCCACACGTCCTGATCCAGGATGTTGTTGATCGAGAACGGCTCGTGCCCGACCGTCGTATAGGTGACGCCGCCCTCCCCGATTTCGATGGTCGGGAAATCCTCGCTGTACGGCTGCCGGAAGTCGCGGAAGCGGTTGTAGCTCGCGAAGAACCGGTTCGCGAAGCCGCTGGACCGGCTGTTCACTTCCAGGGCGAAGGAGTTCAGGTCGTTATTGATCCTGTAGCCCGAGTTATAGAACGGCAGGCTGCTCTCGTTCGGTCCCCGACCCGTATTGGCGAAGCTCAGCACGAAGGGGTGCGGCGGCAGATCGCGCTTGGCGTCCAGATAGTTGTAGCGGAGCGACAGGTTGTTGTTCTCGTTGATGTTCCAATTCAGCTTGAGGAGCAGCTTGTTGTTGTCGGTCTCGTGGATGTAGCCCTCGTAGGCGCCCGGGTCATAGTTGTATTCCTGGATCATCCGGTTGCGGATCGAATCCATGATGACGGCGTCCACGCGCGAGATCCCGAAGCCAGGCGCGCCGCGGCGGGCCGCGAAGTTCGTCCCGGGATCGTCGGTGCGCTCGACCTCCACATTGAAGAAAAAGAACAGCTTGTCGCGCATCAACGGGCCGCTGACCGCGACCCCGGACTGAATGAAGCTGAGGTTCGGGTTGGCGACGACCGGCGACCCGCGCACGTCGTTGCCGAGCAGGCTCTCGTTGCGCAGGAACATATAGGCGGACCCGCGCAGCTCGTTCGTGCCGCTCTTGGTCACGGTGTTGATGTTGGCGCCGGTGAACCCGCCCTGGCGCACGTCGAAAGGCGCGAGCGACACCTGCACCTGCTCCACCGCGTCGAACGGCACCGGCTCGGCGTTGGTCTGCCCGCCCGGCGCCGGGTCGTCGAGGCCGAACGGGTTATTGAAGTAGGATCCGTCGAGGGAGACGTTGTTGTAGAGCCAGTTGCGCCCCGCAAATGCGAAGTTCCCGTCGCTGCGCGGATCGAGCCGCGTCAGATCGCGCGTGCTGCGCTTGATCGACGGGAGTAACGCCACCTGCGATGGGTCGACGAAGGTGGCCGCGCCGGTGCGCCCGGCGTTGAGCACCTTGTCCTCTTCAGCCGTCGCCTCGAGCCCCGCCAGCTCGACCGCCACCGGCTCCAGGCGAAAATCGAGCCGGAAACTCTGCCCCAGGTTCAGGAAAACGTTGGTCTCGCTCTTCGGGGCATACCCGATAATGGTGACGCTCACGCGATAGGGTCCACCCACCCGCATGTTCGGGATGGTGAACGCCCCTCCGGTCCGGACGACGGCGCGGTACTGTGTGGCGCTGGGCTCGTGCACAGCCACCACGTTCGCACCGACGAGCGGAGATCCGGTCTGGTCGGTAACGAAGCCGTCGAGCGATGACGTGGTCACCCCCTGGGCGACGAGTCGTCGGGCCGGGAGCAACAGGACTGCCATGCCAAAGAGCGAACCAGCCAGGAGCCTCCGAAACACCGTGCGCCTCATGTCGGCAAGCCTCCGCTCGGGTTGGGAACAAGGGCGGCGGCTAGCGTAGCATTCGTCGGCGACCTCCGCAAGGCGATTGCCGGATCGCGATTCGGCGCTAGAATTCCAGCGCCACCAACTTCCCGAGGGTGTCTACCATGCGGAATCATTCCCGCGCCGCCGGCGCGGCGCTCGCCCTGCTCTCGCTGCTCGCTTGTGCGCGCAAGCCCGCTCCCCCAGCCACCGCGAACGTCGTCGCCATCACGGCGACCGACTACGCCTTTCAGGCCCCGGACACCGTCCCGGCCGGGCTCACCACCTTCAAGTTCGCGAACCAGGGCCGCGAGCCGCATCACGTCGTGCTCATGGGGGCACGGGCCGATGCGGGCAAGACGATGGCCGACCTCGAGGCCGCCATGCGGGCCGAGGGCCCGATCCCCGCGTGGCTCACGCTGCCGGGCAGCCCCGCCATCACCGTTCCCGGCGACAGCGGCAACGTCACGACAACGCTCGAGCCCGGCCCGTACGTCCTGGTCTGCTACATCTCGAGCCCGGACGGTCAGATGCACGTCATGAAGGGGATGTTCCGACCGCTGGTGGTCACCGCCGCAACGGGCGCAGCCGCGCCACCAGAACCGCAGGCCGACGTGGTCATCACCGAGAAGGATTACGGCTTCGAGCTGTCCCAGCCGCTCACGGCGGGCGCGCACACTGTCCGCGTCGAGAACGCCGGGCCGCAGCTGCATGAGGTCACGGTCGAGATGCTCGCTCCCGGCAAGACGCTCGCCGACTACCAGGCCTGGGCCGCGGGGGGCATGAAGGGCGAGCCGCCCACGCGACCGGTCGGCGGGTTCATCGGTCCCAATGTCGGCAAACAGGGGTGGTTCAACATCACGCTCGTGCCCGGCAACTACCTCATCACCTGCTACGTTCCCGACGCCAAAGATGGCAGGCCGCACGTGGCGCACGGGATGATCAAGGAGATCACGGTCAGTTAGCCTCGTCCCTGGCC
>JBOHSO010000249.1:0-2469 GCA_050921685.1 Gemmatimonadales bacterium | reverse complement strand
GGATTCGTCGACTGGATCGTGTCCACCGGCGCCAACCTGTACCACGATGCGCACTTCGGCCTGGGCCTCGCGATGCACCGTGGCACGCCCTTCGCCGACGACGTGGAGCTGCGCGAGGCCGGGGTCGTCCGCATCTACGACATCTTCTTCCATTACGACGTGCTGCTGTCGACAGACGCGTACATCCGGGACGTGTCGGCGCGACCGGAGTTCCAGCGCCCCATGAGCACCGCGGAGTACCACTATCTGCTCGGCGGCTACGTGCGCGAGCGGGAGCAGGCCCTGGGGCTCGTGCGCCGCTCGCTGCTGTCGGTGGCGCACGAATGCGCGGTGCCGATCTACACGTCGTCACCGGGCGACTCCTCCATCGGGATGAACGTCGCCGAGCAAGCCCTCTCGGGCTCCGCCCTGCGGTTCGACGTCAGCGCCGACGTGAACGAAACGTCGGCTATCGTGTTCGACGCGAAGGTCGGTGGCGGCAAGAGCGGCGTGCTTCTGATCGGCGGCGGCAGTCCGAAGAATTTCGTGCTGCAGACCGAGCCCCAGATCCAGGAAGTGCTGGGCATCAGTGAGAAAGGGCACGACTTCTACCTGCAGATGACCGACGCCCGCCCCGATACCGGTGGGCTCTCGGGCGCGACGCCGGCTGAAGCGGTGAGCTGGGGCAAGGTGGATCCCGACCAGCTGCCCGGCACCGTCGTCTGCTATCTCGACAACTCGGTGGCCTTCCCGATCCTCGCCGCCTACGCCCTCGCCCGCCATCCGCCTCGGCCGCTCAAGCGGCTGTACGACCGGCGGGACGAGCTGATGTCCCAGCTGAAGGAGGCGTATCTCGAGGTCAAGGCGGACCGTGACGCCCGCGCCCAGCAAGCCACCGGCGGTCGAGCGACCTGAAGGGGGCCGCTCGGCCGCCGGCTCCCGGGCGTACGCGGCCTACGCCCTGGCGCTGCTGACGCTGATCAATTTCTTCAACTACGCCGACCGCAACGTCGTCTACGCGGTCTTCGAGCCGCTCAAGCGTGACCTGCAGTTGACCGACCACCAGCTCGGATGGATCGGCTCCGCCTATATCATCGTCCTGTCGCTGTTCGCCCTGCCGCTCGGGGTGCTGGGCGACCTGCGCTCCCGCCGTGCCGTGATCGCGTGGGGGGTCGGCCTGTGGAGCCTGTTCACGTCGCTGGGTGGCGCGGTGCGCGGCTTCTGGCAGCTGTTCCTTTGCCGCGCGATGGTGGGCGTGGGCGAAGCGGGGTACGGCCCGGTCTCGCAAGCGCTCATCGCGGCGTACTTCCCGGGCAGACGGCGGGCGCTCGCGATCGGGGTCTACTCGGTCGGAATGGCGATGGGTGGCATCCTGGGCGTGTGGCTGGGCGGTCTGCTCGCGGAGACGTACGGCTGGCGGCTCGCGTTCGTCTGGATGGGGGCGCCCGGCTTCGTGCTCGCAGTGCTCGCCTCGCAGCTGCGCGAGCCGGCGCGGCGACCGCCGACGCCGATCGGAACCGCGCTGCGCCGCCTGACCACGACGACGATCCGGCGCGTCGCCTGGCTGGCCCTGCCACTCATCGGCTTGACCACTCTCGGCGCCGCCGTGAGCGGCATCCTCCTGCTCTTCAAACGGATCCCCTCGGAGGTCGACACGGCCGTGTTCGCCATGTTCGTCGGGCTCGGCGTAGCATGGACGGTGAAGCGGCTCATCCCGCTGGCCGTGGAGAAGGGTACGGCGGCCGGCGAGGTCGCGGCCACCGCGCTCGAGGAGTTCTGGGAGGCGGCGAACACGGTGCTCCGGGTGCCGACCTTGATCTGGGTGTTCATCGGCGGGGCCCTCGTCACGTTTGCGGTGAACGGGCTGATCGCGTGGGCGGCGAGCTTCATGATGCGCGTGCACGGCTTTTCGGTGAGCGACATCGGTCGCGAGTTCGGGATCTGGGGGCTCGGCGCCGGCGTGCTCGGGGCGCTGGTCGGCGGCCGGCTCGCCGACCACTGGTTCCAGCGGTGGGGTGGCGCGCGCGTCGCGGTTTCGGGAGTCGGATTCATCCTCGGCACACCGGTCTGCGTCGCGCTGATCCTCGCCAACGATCTGCGGCTCTTCGTGCCCCTGGTCTTCGGGACGTACTTCTTCTACACGTGGTACAACGGGCCGCTGTCGGCGGTCATCTTCGACGTCGTTCCGCCAGCCGTGCGCGCGTCGGTGATGGGCGCGTTTCTGCTGTTTTCCCATCTCGCCGGTGATGCCATCGCCCCCCCGCTCATCGGGTACCTCTCCGACCGGCTCCAGTTCACGTGGCACCTGCCGGCCGACGAGGCGCTGCGCCGCGCGATGCTCGTGCTCCCGGCGGCGGGGTTGGCGGGGGGGGTGGTCCTGCTGCTGGGACTGCGAACCGTCGTGCGCGACATGGGGCGGGTGCGACGGTGAATCAACGCTCCCACGGCACACTCCGCATTCCACGTTCCACATTCCGTACTGGTGAGGGG
>JBOHSO010000248.1:0-1664 GCA_050921685.1 Gemmatimonadales bacterium | reverse complement strand
AGGGTACCGCGCCGGTGGGCGCCGTGCCGCCCGACGGCGTCGTCATGCTCTCGAGCTGCGCGTGCAGCTCCTCGGCGGTCTGCCAGCGGTCGGCCGGCAGCTTCGCGAGGCAACGCAGCACCAACGCCTCGAGCGCCGGCGGCACCGACTGGCGATGCCTGGTCAGCGGGTCGGGGGTGGCCGTCACCTGCGCCGCGATCATCGCCTGTGGCGAGGTCGCGGTGAACGGCGGGCGTCCGGTCAGCATTTCGTACGCCAGCGCGCCGACGGCGTAGATGTCGGCCCGATGATCGGTGTTGGGGTCCGCGGCGGCCTGCTCGGGGGCCATGTACGCAGGGGTTCCCAACGCCACGCCCATCGAGGTGAGCATCGTCTTCCCGGCGGATTCCGATACCGCCTTGGCGACCCCGAAGTCGGTCACCTGCGCGTGCTTCCCCGACAGCAGCACGTTGTCCGGCTTGATGTCGCGGTGCACGATGCCGTGCGCGTGGGCGTAGGCGAGCGCGTCGGTCACCTCGCGCAGGATCCGCACCGCCTCGGCGATGGGCAGCTCGCGGTCGCGTGCCAGGCGGCCGCGAAGCGACTCGCCCTCCACGTGCGGCATGATGTAGTAGAGGAGGTCGCCCGCCGCGCCGGCGGTGAGCAGCGGTACGATGTGGGGATGCTGCAGTCGCGCGGCCAGCTGGACCTCGCGCCGGAACCGCTCCGCGCTCACCCCCGCCGCCATCTCCGGGGGCAGCACCTTGATCACCACGGTGCGGCCCAGCTCGACCTCGAGGGCCGTGAAGACGCGGCTCATCCCGCCGCCGCCCAGCTCGCGGGAAATGGTATATGTCGTGCCGAGGGCAGACTGGAGCTGGGAGGTCAGGTCGGGCATGAGAACGTGAATGATACTCGGACGGGGGAATGGGGGTAGAGCATGTCTACCCGTTCCCTCCGCGTCTACCCGTCTTGCAGTTCGGCTGAACTGGGCATTCGCCGCACTTCGGCTTCCGGGCCACGCAGATCAGCGCCCCCAATTCCATCATCGCCTGATTGAACCGCCACGCTCTCTTCCCGTCACGGGGGACCAATCGTTCCGCGATCTCCCAAATTTGCCTCGAGCTCGCCTTTCCATTCCGCATTCCGCGATCCGCATTCCGCAATCTCTTTTCACCAATCCACACCCTGCTGATGACGCGCCGGACGTTCGTATCCACCGCCGCCACCGGCTTTTCGTAGGCGAAGCTCGCCACCGCGCCAGCGGTGTAGCGCCCCACTCCCGGCAGCTTGATCAGCTCTGCCGGGTCCTCCGGCACTTGACCCCCGGCACCCGACACCTGCTGCGCCAGCGCGTGGAGGTTCGTGGCCCGGGCGTAGTATCCCAACCCATCCCACGCCTCCCGCACCGCTTTGGGCGTGGCCCGCGCCAGCGCCGCGACGCTTGAGAATCGCTTGAGGAAGCGCGGATAGAATTGCTCCACGCGACTCACCTGCGTCTGTTGCAGCATGAACTCGCTCACCAGCACGCGGTAGGGATCGCGCGTGCGGCGCCAGGGGAGGGGGCGGCCATGCTGCAGGAACCAACGTAGGAGCCTGGCCTGGAAGCTTCGGATCGCGGCCACCGTCAGAGCCGGTGTGTGGTGCGTTGTGCGTGGTATTATCCGGCCCTCGATTGGGGAACG
>JBOHSO010000247.1:0-4463 GCA_050921685.1 Gemmatimonadales bacterium | reverse complement strand
CGTCCCGCTGGGCGGCCGTGAGCGGCTCGCTCACGAGGATGTAGTCGTACAGCGGGATCATGCGCCGGGCGACGCGCGGGAGCAGCTGGTGCGTGTAGGCACTGGTGGCGAGCACCGCCCGGCGCGCGTCCACCCACCCTCGCGCCGTGCGCAGCCGGACCCCGGCCCCCTGCGGCGTCAGCCCGGCCACGTGGCTGCGCTCGTACACGGTGACGCCCAGCCGCTCCACCTCGCGCCGCAGCCCATCCACCAGCTTCACCGGATCGAGAATGCCGCCACCGGTGACGGCCACCCCGCCGAGATACAGGGGGGACTGCACCTCCGCCCGGACCGCGTCCTTGTCCAGCAGGCGGTACGTGACGAGGCCCAGACGCTCGGCGATCTCAACGGTGCGGCGGCTGTCCTCCATATGCGCCGCGGTCAGCGCCACCATCAGCCGCCCAGTGGGCTCGTACTCGCAATCGATCTCCCGCTCCGCCAGGAACCTCACCAGCTCGGCGACGTTCGCCTCGCCCAGCCGGGCGAGACGGTACGCTTCCGCCTCGCCGAAATGCGCGATGGCGAGCGCGTGGCCGTGGTCGACGGTCTCCGACACCATGCCGGCGTTGCGGCCGCTCCCCCCGTAGGCCGCGACCCCCTGCTCCAGGATCACGACCTCGGTCTCGGGCGCGAGCTGCTTCAGAAAGATCGCGGTCCACAAGCCGGTCAGCCCGGCACCCACCACCGCCACCTCCACCTCGCGTGGGCCGACGAGCGGCGTGGGTGCGCGCTCGGGCCGGCGGGCGAGCCAGAAACAGGCTTGCTCGATGGGGCGGCCGGCGCTCACGCGGGATTACGTCCCTGGGCCGACGAGTGCCTGTTTCAGCCGGCGCTGCTGCCACAGGACGGTGATGCCGAGGAGCAGCAGACTGCCGACGAGAATCGTGGAGGCGAGCACGTTGATCTGCGGCGGGAACGCGGCGCGACGCGCGCCGTACACGTACAGCGGGTACGTGACCTGGCTGCCCGAGTTGAACAGGGTGATGATGAAATCGTCGAGCGAGAGGGCGAACGACAGCATCGCCGCCGCTACGATGCCCGGGGCGATGAGCGGCAGCGTCACTTTCCAGAGGACGCGCCACGGGGTGGCGCCCAGGTCCATGGCCGCTTCCTCCAGGGTCCAGTCGAAGCCGCGGATGCGGGCCCGCACCGTGAGCGCCACGTAGCTGACGGAGAACATGATGTGGGCGATCACGATGGTGGCGAAGCCCATGCGCGCGTTCAGGTCCAGGAACAGCGACAGCAACGACGAGCCCAGCACCACTTCCGGGGACGTGAGCGGGAGGACCAGCAACAGGCCGAGCGCGCTCGAGCCGCGGAACTTGTAGCGGCACAGCGCGAGGGCGATCAGCCCGCCGAACACGGTGGCCACCGCGGTCGAGATACTGGCGACCTTCAGGCTCAGCTTCATCGCGTCCACCAGGGGCGCGTACTTGAAGGGGTCGCGCCAGGCATCGAGCGAGAAGCTCTTCCACACGAAATTGAACTTCCCCTCGGGCCGGTTGAAGCTGTACAGCACGATCACGAAGATCGGCAGGAAGAGATACAACAGCACCAGCGCCCCGAAGGCGTCGAGCACCCAGCCCCGCAGGCGGCCGCGCCGCCCGTACGGGACCGTGGCGGCGGGCGCCGGGGCCGTCACGCGAGCTCCTCGGTGCCGAGCACCCGGGCGTAGGCGACGACGCCGAGCGTGATGATCGCCATCAACACGAACGACAGGGCCGCCGCCAGCGGATAGTCATGCACCTGCAGGAACTGGTTCTGGATCACCGTGCCGATCATCCGCTGGTTGGGGCTCCCCAACAGCTCCGCATTGATGAAATCCCCGGACGCGGGGATGAACGTCAGCAGGCTTCCCGCAAACACGCCGGGCAGCGACAGCGGGAACACGATCTTGGCGAACGCCTTCCCCGGCGCGCAATAGAGGTCTCCCGCGGCCTCCACCAGCCGCCGGTCGATTTTTTCGAGGCTCACGTAGATCGGCAGGATCATGAACGGGAGGAAGTTGTAGGTCAGCCCGCCGATCACGGCCCAGTTGGTGTTGAGCAACCGTCCCTCGGGCCCCAGCACTCGCAGCGCTTGCAGCAGGCCGACCACGGGGCCCGCGTCGTTCAGGATCGTCTTCCAAGCGAAGGTGCGCACCAAAAAGGTCGTGAAGAACGGCAGGATCACGAGCCCGAGCAGGAAATTCTTGAGCCGGCCCGAGCGGAACGCGATCACATAGGCGAGCGGATAGCCGAGCACGAGCGCCAGCAGCGTCGCGAGCAGTGAGAAGCGGAACGAGCGCAGGATGAAGCCGCCGTATTCCGTGAACGCCCGGGCGTAGCCATCCCACCACGGCGCGCCCTCGACCGCGAGCGAGGCGCGCGCCAACGTGACGATGGGGATGATGAAGAACGCCGCCAGCCACAAGACGCCGGGGGCGATCAGCAGATAGGGGGCGATCGGGTTGCGCCGCGCCCCCGCCGCCGCGGTACCGGCCATGCCGTCCTGCTAGGCCCCGATCGCGCCCTGGAAGACGCGGTTGAAGTCCACTTCCTCCTGGTCGCTCAACGCCCGGAACACATGGAGCCGGGCGCGCAGCGCGTCGGGGGGATTGACGAGCTCGCTCAAGGCGAGCTCGGCGATCTTGGCCAGCTCAAGGCCGGCGCCCTTCACCGCCGAGAGGTACGGCGCTTCCTTCACGATCTTCGCCGAGTTGGCGGGGGCGTAGCACCAGTTGACCCAGGCCATCGCCAGATCCTGCCGATCGGACGTCTTCGGAATCAGCATGTTGTCGGAGAAGAGCATCGCCCCTTCCTTGGGGGCGATCCACTTCAGGTCCGGGTTGTCGGCGTGCAAGCCCTGAATGTCGCCGGACCACGCGATCGCGATCGCGATGTTGCCGTTGGCGAGATCTTCGGCGTAGTCGTTGCCCGTGAACGCGCGGATCTGACCGCTCTCGCGCGCCTGGGTGATCTTCACCGCCGCGGCCTCGGCGTCGGCGAGGGTGCAGGTGGCGGATCCTTGCCCATGCCAAGCATCACGAGCCCGAAGGTGTCGCGCATCTCGGTGAGCATCGTGACCTGGCCCTTGAACTTCGGGTCGAAAATATCGTTGATGCTGGTGATTTCGCGGCGCGTCTTCTTCGGGTTGTACCCGATACCGGTCATCCCCGACAGCCAGGGCATGCTGTACTTGCGCCCCGGGTCGAAGCTGACGTCGCGCAGCGAATCGACGAGGTTCGCCTTGTTGGGAAGCTTGGTGTCGTCCAGCGGGGCCACGTAGCCCAGCCGAATCAGCCGGCCCGCCATCCAGTCGGTGAGCACGATGATATCGCGGTCGATGCTCTGGCCCCGCTTCAGCGGCTCGTCGATCTTGGCAAAGAACTCGTTGTTGTCGTTGACGTCCTCGGTGTACTGGACCGTGATTCCGGTGTCCCGCTGAAAGTCCGGCACCGTTTCCGGATGGATGTAGAGCGGCCAGTTGGAAACGCGCAGCGGCCCGGTGCTCTGCCCTGGAGTCTCCCCTTTGCCCTTGCAAGCCGCCAAGAGACCACCGCCGAGCACGACGCCGCCCGCGGCGAGGGCGGACCGGCTGACGAACTGCCGGCGGTCGATGGCGCGGCGCAGCGACGGTGGAAGATCGTCGGGACAGTCGGTGTCGTTCATGGGCGTTTTCGCAATCGTTAAAGGTTCGGGATGGCGCGTTCGACAGTGCTGCGGTCATCGACATCGAGGTCGTGCTGCTTGAAATCGCTGGGCGGCAACAGCCAGGCCGCGTCCGCGTCCCAGCTGACCCACAGCGTATGGCCGGGACGCACGTCCGGCAGCGCGTCCTCAGGGCCCACGTGCGCGACGAGAACGGTCCCGTCGGCGCAACGCAACGCACAGCGGACCACCGGGCCCTGGAATACCGCGCACTGTACGGTGGTGGGGAGCGCGGGTCCCACGCCGTCCCTCGCCGACACGCGCAGCCGCTCCGGGCGGACCATCACGGTGGCCGGGCCACCGGGCCGCGCGCCCCAGGTACCCGCCGGAACGTCGACGCGGTGGTCGCGCGCCACGATGGCCGTCGCGCGATCGCCGCGCACCTCCGCGACGGTGGCCGGGATCAGATTGGCCGTGCCGATGAAGTTGGCGACGAAGACGGACGCCGGCGAATGGTAGATCTCCTGCGGGCTCCCGATCTGCTCCACGCGACCTTCGTTCATGACGGCGATGCGGTCCGACATCGTCAGCGCTTCCTCCTGGTCGTGGGTCACGTAGATCGTCGTGATCCCGACCTCGCGCTGCAGGCGCTTGAGCTCGATCTTCATGTGATCGCGCAGCTTCTTGTCGAGCGCGCCGAGCGGCTCGTCGAGCAGGATCACGGCGGGTCGCGTGACGAGCGCGCGGGCGAGCGCCACGCGCTGCTGCTCGCCCCCGGAGAGCTCGCGCGGATAG
>JBOHSO010000246.1:0-8022 GCA_050921685.1 Gemmatimonadales bacterium | reverse complement strand
ATCCGAAAGTCGGCGGTGTCGCGGTTCACCCGGACCCTGGGCACCCTGGTGAGCTCGGGCGTCTCGATCCTGGAGGGGCTCGAGATCACGGCCAAGACCGCGGGCAACCGGGTCATCCACGACGCGGTGATGCAGTCGCGCCAGTCGATCGCGGGCGGCGAGACCATCGCGGCCCCGCTGGAGCGCTCCAAGGTCTTCCCGCCGATGGTCATCTCGATGATCGCGGTGGGCGAGCAGACGGGCGGGCTGGACGAGATGCTCTCCAAGATCGCCGACTTCTACGACGAAGAGGTCGACGCGGCGGTCGCCACGTTGCTGTCCCTGATGGAGCCGGTTATGATCGTGGTGCTCGGCGTGATCGTCGGCGGCATGGTGGTCGCGATGTACTTGCCGATCTTCGACATGGTGAACGCGGTTCAATAACTCCCGGCGGCAGCTCACCATCACGCGACCGGACGGGCCCACCTTCGGGCCCGTTCGTGTTTGGCGCCGTTCCCAGGAGTTGCGACCCTGACGATGAACGACCCTTCGCCGACACCTACCTCCCCCGCTGCGCGGGATCGCGCGTGGCTGAGCGAGGCCCTCGCCGTCGGCCTGGGGCTGTGGGTGGCCTATCTCCTGCTCCGCACGACCGATTTGCTGGCCCTCGGCGCCTTCAATGACGACGGCGTGTACACCGCGATCGGCGCGGCCATCGCGCGCGGGCACGGGTACCGGCTGCTTCATCTGGTGGGCGAGCCGGTGGCCGTAAAGTATCCGCCAGGCCTGCCGACGCTGCTCGCGATTCCCTGGACGATCGGGGGCTCGCTGTCCGCCATCCGGACCACCGTCGGGATCCTCCATCCACTGCTGTGCGGAGTCGCGGCGGCGCAGCTCTGGTGGCTCGGCCGGCGACGGCTGGGACTCTCCCGCGCGGTCCTCGCCATGCTGGTGATCGGTCCCTTCCTGCTCGCCCCCGCGATCGAGTACTACAACCTCGCGCTGTCGGAGCCCTACTTTGTGGCAGGCTGGGCGACCGCGCTCGTCCTTGCCGCGCGGTTGTTGGAAGTCACTCCGGGACCACCGCGCCCCGGCACCGCCGTGGCGCTGGGGCTGACCCTGTCGTTGACGACGCTGTTTCGGAGTGCGGCGCTGGTCATCATCCCGGCGGTCGTCCTCGCCCTGGTCATCCGAGGCTGCCGGAGACGCGAGGTCATCCTGTGCACGGTCGCCGCGCTCCTCCCACTCGGCGCGTGGTCTCTCTTCCACGCGCACCTCATGGCGCAGGGGCCGCTGCCGCAGATACCGGACGAGACGTCCTACTGGCGCTGGCTGCCGGTCCGCGACCCGGTTCACATGGTCCCGTATTTCATTCACGTAGTGGTGAACAACAGCATCGCCTATGCCTCCGACCTGGGGAGACAGCTGTCCGACCGCCCGCTCCTCGGGGGGCTTGGCGTCGTGATCGGCGGGGCGGCCATCGTGTTCGGCGCCGTCCGCCAGCTCCTATGGCGGCCGGACCTGGTGCTCTCGGTGATCGCTTCGCTGGCGGCCATCCTGCTCTGGCCATTCTCGCAGGATCGCCTGCTGCTTCCCTGGCTGCCATTTGCCGGGCTCCTGGCGGCCGCGGGCCTAGACGAGGCACCGCGGAGAATCCGACACGCGGTGTGGATCGTGCTCGGCCTCGCGGCCGTGGCGGTCGCAGTCCGGCAGCAGCGGATGCGGCAAGCGGCCGAGCTCGCGGCGCTGACCAACGCCCCGTTGCCGCCGGTCAACATGTCGCCCCGGTTCGTCCTGCTCCGCAATAGCCGCTACATCCTGTCGCTCGCGGGATGGGTGCGCACCCACACGACCAGTCGGGACCGGCTCGTGGTCCCATTCCCCGGCGCGATCTTCCTCTATACCGGACGCCAGACGATCCCCGGCGCTCCGGCCGATCCTGCTTTCGGTCCATCCGCGTTCGCGCTGCCCGGCCGGTATCTGGCCCGACGGATCCTGCTGGATAGCGCGACCGTCATCGCGGTCCCGTCTGCCGCCCTCCTTCTGGCGACCGACATCGCGACGATCCAGGCTCACTGCCCCGATCTCCTCCAATGGGTAGGGGACGGGAGTCCCGGCTCGTATCCGGCCATCTACCGGGTTGCGCCCGACCGCACCTGCCTCCGGCTGCGTATGGGTGAGGACGCCTCCCCGCTGGACGGATAACTCTCCACCACGCTTACACATCCGGCGTCGACCCGAATCGTTGACGCCTCCCGGTTCTTGCATTCTGCCACACGCCGACCAATACTTAGTGCCCGAAGTACCCGCCTAGGTCGCGTGGTGAGCGCATCCTATTGTTAATCTTGAGGTTACATGCGCTGGCTCGGTGGCTCATCGAAACCGTCAACGATCCCCAGTTCTCGTAACCTGCTCCGCGTCGTGTACCTGGGGCGAGTGTCGGTCGCGATCGCGATCGATCTGAGCGCCGCCCTCAAGGTCCGGATCGCCGCACCCCTCGACATACTCGTCACGTCTATCCTGCTGCTCTCCGCGCTGGGGTTCACCGGGGCGTCGTACTGGCATACGCACGTGCGCGATCGGGCGCCCGGCCGGACGTTCTTGTACCTCCAGGCGCTGTTCGACGTCGTCCTGGTGACCGCCGTGGTCCACGTCACCGGGGGACCGGACAGCGATTTCTCGATGCTGTACGTGCCGGTGATCGCGGTGACGGCCGTGCTGATGCCGCCTGCGAGCACCGCGCTGATCACGGCGCTCATCGGGCTCGCGTATTCCGCGGACCTCTTGTTCGGCCACGACACGGCGGCCAGCGCCGCCCTGTGGATCCAGCTCGGGTTGTTCGTACTGGTGGCGGCGGTCCCCGCCTACTTCGCGAGTCGGATCAAAGTGATGACCGCTGAGCACGAGGCACTGGCCGGCGAGCTGCGTCAGGTACGGCTCGAGGCGAGCGACGTGCTGCACAACCTCGCGAGCGGCGTGCTCACCGTGGACGCCGACGGCAAGCTGCTCTTCTCGAATCGCGCGGCCGAGCAGATTCTGGAGTTCCACGCCGAGGACTGGCTGGGCCGGCCGTTCCTGCCGGAATTGGCGCGGACCTCACCGGAGTTCTGGGCCGCGGTGGCGTCCACCGCGCGCCGCGGCATCCGGCTGATGCGCGTCGAGGCCACCGTCCGGCGAGCCGACCGGACCTTCCCGGTCGGGCTCACGACAACCACCATCGAGGTCGGCGCCGGCCTGCCGCCGCGAGTCACCGCCATCTTCACCGACATCTCGGACTCCAAGCGGCTGGAGGAGCTGCATCTCCGCGCCGAGCGGCTGGAGGCGGTGGCGGAGCTCTCCGCCAGCCTGGCGCACGAGATCAAGAACCCGCTCGCCTCGATTCGCTCGTCCGTGGAGCAGCTGTCCCGCTCCACCCGCACGAACCCCGATGAGAAGTTCTTGGCGAGCCTGATCGTGCGCGAGAGCGATCGGCTGAGCCGGCTGCTTTCCGAGTTCCTCGACTTCTCGCGCGTGCGGGTGACCGAATACCGCACGATCGATTTGCGGGTCGTCGCCGGTACGGCGGTCCGGTTGGTCCGCGCCCACCCCGACTGCCCGGCCGACGCCATGATCGAGCTGTCGGGGGATCCGGCCTCGATGGAAGGGGACGAGGACCTGCTGCATCGCGTCGTGTCGAACCTCGTGCTCAACGCGGTGCAAGCCGCCGGGCCGGGCGGGAGGATCCGCGTCCATACGGCGCGGCCGGCAGCGGACGACCTGCCGGCGGGAATCGCGGTCGAGAACCCGGTGGCGCTGGTCGTCAGCGACAACGGGCCGGGGATTCCCGACGGGGTACGGGAGCGCCTGTTCGAGCCGTTCGTCACCGGCCGCGCGGGCGGGAGCGGCCTGGGACTCGCCATCGTCCAGCGCGCCGTCGCCGCCCACCGCGGGATGGTGTTGGTCGATTCCGTGCCGGCCCGCGGCACCACCTTCACGGTGTACTTCCCGGCCGCGCGCCGGAAGGAAGAAGCCGCATGACGAGCGTCCCCTCGATCCTCATCATCGACGACGAATCCGCGATTCTCGACACCCTGCGCATTCTGTTGAAAAACGAGGGCTTCGACGTCACCACCGCACAGGGCGGGAAAGCGGGCCTCGAGCAGATCAAGGGCTCCGCGCCGGACATCGTGCTCACCGACGTGCGCATGCCGCTGGTGACGGGGATCGATGTGCTCACCGCCGTGCGGCAACAGGATCCGGAGACCCCCGTCATCCTCATGACCGCCCAGGCGTCGCTCCAAACCGCCATTCAAGCGGTCAATGAAGGCGCCTTCTACTACATCCAAAAGCCGTTCTCCAACGACGACATGGTCGCGATCTGCCGGCGCGCGGCCGAGCACCGCCGCCTGCGGGCCGAGAACAAGCAGCTCAAGCAGGAGATCCGGCGGCGCGAGCGCTCCCGATTCGCCCGGCCCCTGGGGAAGTCGCGCGTGTTCGCGGAAATCCTGAAGCTGGCGGAGCAGGTGGCGCCCACCGAGAGCACCGTGTTGATCCAAGGCGAGTCGGGGACGGGGAAAGAGGTGATCGCCCGCTTCCTCCACGAGCTGTCCGCCCGCAACGACGGGCCGTTCCTTTCGCTCAACTGCGGGGCCCTTCCGGAGAGCCTGCTCGAGTCCGAGCTGTTCGGGCACGTCAAGGGTTCGTTCACCGGCGCCGTCCGCGACAAGCAGGGGCTGTTCGCCGCCGCGCGCGGCGGCACGTTTTTCCTGGACGAGATCGGGGAGATGTCGCCGGCGACCCAGGTGAAGCTGCTGCGCGTGCTGCAGGAGCGTGAGGCGATTCCCGTCGGCGGCACGGAGGCGATCCCGGTGGACGTCCGGGTCGTGGCGGCTACGAACCGGGATCTGGAAGACGATATCAAGCGGGGCCGGTTCCGCACCGATCTGTACTACCGCCTCAACGTCATCGCCATGCACCTGCCGCCGCTGCGGGAGCGCCGGGACGACATCGAGATTTTCGTGAATGCTTTCCTCGACCGCATCGCCAAAGAGCACAGTGATCCGCCCAGGCGGCTGGCCGCCGAAGCGATGGACGCCGTGCTGGTGTACGACTGGCCGGGCAACGTGCGCGAGCTGGAGAACGCGCTGGAGCGCGCGGTGGTGCTGACCAAAGGAGAGACGATCCCACTCTCGGCGATGCCCGCCAAGGTCACCGAGCGGCGCGCCGAGCCGCTCGTCGTGGAGCGGACCCACCCCAAACCCACGATTGACACGAACGAGCGGGCCTACATCACCTGGTTGCACCAGGCCGAGTGCCGGAACAAGATCCCCGCCGCCGAGGTGTTGGGGATCGATCCCTCCACCTTGTACCGGAAGCTGAGTCGGTACGAAGGTCAGAGTGTCGACTGAGCTGCGCCTGTCGGTGATCGTCCCGGCCTACAACGAAGCGGCCACGGTGGAAACGGTGGCGCGGCGGCTGCGAGCCCTGCCGCTCGCGCTCGAGATCATCGCCGTGAACGACGCCTCCACCGACGGCACGGGCACCGTCCTCGACCGCCTCGCCCAGGACGGCCTGCTGGATCGCGTGCTGCACCACCCCCACAATCGCGGCAAGGGCGCATCCCTACGCAGCGGCATCGCCGTGGCGACCGGCGACGTGATCGTAGTCCAGGACGCCGACCTCGAATACGACCCGGTCGATCTCCCCGCGCTGCTCGAGCCCATTCGCCACGGTCGTGCCGACGCCGTGTACGGTTCGCGCTTCCAGGGCGGCCCCCACCGGGTACTGTTCTTCTGGCACATGGTCGGCAACCGCATTCTGACGTTCCTGTCCAACGTGTTCACCAACCTGAACCTGACGGACATGGAAACGTGCTACAAAGTGGTGCGAGCGGACTTGATGAAACGCCTACCGCTTACGGCCGACCGCTTCGGATTCGAGGTCGAAATCACGGCCCGACTCGCCCAGGCCCGAGCGCGCATCTGGGAATTGCCGATCTCCTACGACGGCCGCACCTACGCCGAAGGGAAGAAGATCACCTGGAAGGACGGCGCGGCCGCCCTGTTCCACATCGCTCGTTACAATCTGTTCCCGCCGGGCGGGGATTGGCGGAGGTGACCGCCGAGGAGGCGCCGCTCAACCGGCAATCGGTGGGCTCAGGCTGGATCTACCCCGCCGTCGCCGCCGTGGCCGTCGCCGTGTACGTGGGTGCCCTTGCAAACCGGTTCGCGGTGGACGACATCCCACTCATCGTCCAAAACCCCCTCGTGAGCTCCGGGTCCGGCCTGTGGCGCGCCTTCGTCACGCCCTACTGGCCGGCCGACCTGGGCGGCTCCCTCTACCGCCCGCTCCCCGTTGCGAGCTGGGCGCTCGACCGCCTGGTGGATGGGGCGGTCTGGTACCACCTGGTGAACCTCCTCTGGCACGCCGCCGTGTCCATCGCCGTTGCGGCGCTCGCCCGGCGCGTGGCGGGCGAACCGACGGGACTGGCGGCCGGGCTGCTCTTCGCCGTCCATCCCGTGCACGTGGAGGCGGTGGCGAACGTGGTGGGGCGCGCGGAGCTCATGGCAGGTCTGTTCGTCGTCCTCGCGGTGCACGCCGCGCTGGCGCGCCAGAGTGTGGGCTGGTCGGCCGCAGCGTGGGGGCTGGGGCTGCTGTGCAAGGAAAACGCTGCGGTACTCCCGGCGCTCGTCGTGTGGGGGTGGATGGTCGGACTCGCCCGGCCGACGCGCCGTCGCATGGCGACGTTCGTCGCGAGCTGGGTGGTGATCGGCGGGACGTACACCGCGATCCGCTGGGCCGTGCTGCACCCCTACGCGGAGTTTCACAGCCTGGCGCCGATCTTCCTGGGGGAGCCGCCGGCGGTCGTTCGCTGGACCGCCGTCGCCGCGCTCGCCGACGTCGCCCGGCTGCTCGTCTTTCCGCTCACCCTGCGGGTGGACTACTCCCCGGCCGAGCGATCGGCCATCCCGTCCCCCCTCAACCCCTGGCTTGCCGCCGGCCTAGCGTGCCTCATCCTGTGGGGGGCGCTCCTCGCCTTCACCTGGCGCCGTGGACGCCGGATCGAAACGTACGGACTCGGCTGGATCGGCATCGCGTTCCTTCCCGTAGCCAATCTGCTGTTCCCCGTCGGGTTCCTGCTCGCCGAGCGAACACTCTATCTGCCCTCGGTAGGATTCGCGCTCGCCGCCGGGGCCTGGCTCGCCCGGCTCCCGCGCGGGGTTCTCAGGCCGACTGCTGCGGCGCTCGTGGTCCTGTGTGCGGTCCGCACCGGATTGCGTGTCCCTGTCTGGCGCGACAACACCAGCGTCACGCTCAGCATCCTGGAGGACTCGCCCCACTCCTACGTGGGACCCAAGCGCATGATCAGCGCGTACCTGGATCTCCACGAGCCCGGGAAGGCGCTCGCCGCGGCGCGAGGCGCCGCGGCGATCTACGATCGGGATCCAACCATCTACGACACCGGTGCTGTCGCGGCGTTCGCCGCGAACGAGCCGCTGGTGGCCGACACCATGCTTGCGCAGCTGGAGCGGATGTGCCGCCGCTGTGTCGGGTATTACCACCGGGAGTCGGCGACCGCCCGGCGGCATGGGTATCTGGCCGCCGCCGACTCGCTCCTCGCCCGCGCCCGGGCCCTCGACACACCATGACGTCCTCCGCCCAGGGGTCAGCGGTCCGCCTGACCACGCATGGGGAATCGCAGGCCGCGGCGAGACTCGCAGAATCCTGCTTCGATGACCTCGACTTGGCTGGTGATCGATGACCAGCGAGCGGGTACCCTGCGGATTGGCAAGGAGTTGCGGCGGACCTCCAGGTCCGGCACAGCGGTTGCCAATGAGCGCGTCGTGAACAGATGCGCCCGCAACTCCGAAGAGGATGGACATATGAACCGGAAGGGTTTCACGCTCATTGAGCTGCTGATCGTGGTGGTGATCATCGGCATTCTGGCTGCCATCGCGATCCCCAAGTTCGCCAACACCAAGGAGAAGGCGTACATCGCCTCGATGAAGTCGGATCTGCGTAACCTGGTGACGGCGGAAGAGGCGTTCTTTGCTGATTCGGTGA